>JAYSVQ010000430.1:0-3841 GCA_043718485.1 Bacteroidota bacterium | reverse complement strand
AGGATTTAGGGTTGGTTTTCGGCAACCCAACTCAGCAGCATTTGGCTAAAGTCAATTCAAATGAATATAAAATAAATTAATGCCTTTCCTTTTTTCACTATCATCTTAAATTTCCAGATTGGCATAAGCAAAAGGCTTATCCTCCTGAATTGTCTACCTTTGCAAGCCAATGCCCATTCTTGACCCAAGCCCATTTCAACCCATGCGGGGATTTACCCATCCTCACATGCAAACCCTATGGTCAAATGTTGGGCGGCGGGTTTCAGGGGTAACTTTAATAAGAGAAAAAATTGAAACGCCAGACGGTGATTTTCTTTTGTTGGATTGGTCACACAATCAGTCATCCAAATTGGTCATTTTGAGTCATGGACTCGAGGGCCACAGCCAGCGCCCGTATATGCTGGGCATGATCAAAACCCTGTCGAATGCAGGATTTGATGTGCTGGCTTGGAATTTCAGAAGTTGTGGAGGCGAACTCAATCGAACGAAAAAATTTTACCATGCAGGTGCAACCGATGATTTAAATCTGGTTGTGCAACATGCGCGCAAGGCAATGCGGTACACTTCCATTTACCTGATTGGTTTTAGCCTGGGTGGAAATCAAACCTTGAAACTATTAGGAGAATGGGGCAAAAATTTTCCGTCGGAAATAAAAAAGGCGGCAGCGATTTCGGTTCCGGTAGATTTGGCCGATAGTGAGGCGCAACTTTCAAAAAAAGTGAATCGCCAATTATACCTTAAAGTATTCTTAACCGAGTTTAAACGAAAATTGAAAAGGAAGGCGCGGCTGCATCCCGGCACCTATTCTTTAGAAAAACTTGCTTCGATAAAATCCATTCGGGATTTCGATGAACATTTTACGGCGCCCATTCATGGCTTTGAATCCGCAGACCACTTGTACCGAGAAGCGAGTGCAAAGCCCTTCCTCAAAAAAATTGAAGTTCCTACCTTAATTCTAAATGCAAAAGACGACCCTTTTCTCGGAATACATTGTTACCCGGAACAAGAGGCCATTGAGAATTTCAATTTATTTCTGGAAATGCCAGAAAAGGGTGGACACCTGGGTTTTTTTCTCGGCCCAAACAGAGGCTATTATGCTGAGAAAAAAATATTGGCCTGGTTTTTATCCTAAATTACCTTTACCCTCACTTCAGAATAAAAGGCAATTCATCCTTTGGTTTGAAGGAAAATTGAGATTCCGCCAAATAGTTTGGGAACAAATTTGAAAAACGGCTGAAATTCACTTTTCTGATAAAAGAGTTGACTGTATTTTTGTTGACCATGAACACAATGCTCCCCTTTTCTTCAGAAACCTATACCCAAAGACGAAAAGCCTTATTGGATTCAATTCCACAAGGCATTATACTAATTCGGGCCAATGTGGATTCACCGATGAATTATGCAGCAAACGTGTATTCATTTCGGCAAAACAGTCACTTTCTTTATTACTGTGGAAACGATGTGGCGGGCCTCAATTTGGTAATGGATACAGAATCGGGAGAATGCATTTTGTTTGGCGATGAATTAAGCATGGAAGATATCGTGTGGACAGGTCCTCTACCCACGCTTGATTTTTTGGCAACTGCCTCAGGTATTCAATCGGTAAAACCTGCCGCCCGTTTAAGGGATGTTATCGAAAAAGCACAGACCTCCAATCGCAACATACATTATACCCTTCCCTATCGGGGTGAGTCATTCATTTCCTTGTCGCAACTTTTGGGTAAATCGCTAGAAGAAACGAAACAAGGAATTTCAAGTGAATTGGTTAAGGCCATAATCGCGCAAAGAGAAATTAAAACAGAAGAGGAGATAGTTGAGATTCACGATGCGGTTAATCTAACAAGAAACATGCATTTGGCTGTCATGCATACGGCAAAACCGGGCATGATAGAATCAGAAGTGTTTTCGAAATTGATGAGTGTGTTACATGCGCAGGATTGCCTCCCCTCTTTTACTCCTATAATGTCAATTAACGGCCAGATTCTTCACATTCATTCTCATCGAAATAGAATGGAGGAAGGAAAACTACTCTTGGTGGATGCAGGAGCGGAAAACCAAACACACTATGCCGGGGATATGACAAGAACTTTTCCCGTCGGGAAAACTTTTAGTCCAAGACAAAAAGATGTTTATGAAATTGTACTCGCTGCTCAGGAAGCCGCAATACAAATGCTTGGGCCAAATGTGTATTACAAAGATGCCCATCTCAAATCCGCAACTGTAATTGCTGAGGGTTTAAAAAACCTGGGCTTGTTAAAAGGCAAAGCAGAAGACATAGTAGCCGCTGGTGCACATGCTTTATTTTTTCCGCATGGTTTAGGTCACATGATGGGCCTTGATGTACATGATATGGAAGATTTAGGAGAAAACAATGTAGGTTATGACGCTGAAGTAAAAAGAAGTGAGCAATTTGGTCTTGCCTATTTACGCCTTGCCAAAAAATTAAAACCCGGTTTTGTATTGACCGTTGAACCCGGAATTTATTTCATTCCTGAATTGTGGAGCATGTGGAAAGCAGAAAATCGACATTCCGATTTCATTAACTATGCTTCCGTTGAATCTTTCTTGGATTTTGGTGGCATACGGATTGAGGAAGATTTTGTGATTAGGCCATCGGGAGCAGAACTTCTCGGAAAAAGTTTACCCAAAACAATCAAAGCAGTTGAAGAAGAAAGAAAAAAGGCATTTTCCTAATATGAATAAAACCCATTTCTACCCCTTGGCTTATCTTTTCCTGATTATTCTTTTGGGAGCTGGAGCAGGTTGCAAAAAACATAGATACAACAAATTTGGTGAGACTGAAAAAATTGAGGTCGATGGCAAAAAACGGCTGTATGTTGTTTATACTCCTGAAGATCTGCATCCCGATAGTACTTATTCCCTTATTCTGGCCTTGCACGGGCGATTTGGAGATCCTGCGAATATGGCTGAAAGCACACACTTAAACGAAACAGCAGATTTCAAAAAGTTTATTGTTTGTTACCCAGAAGGAATTGAAAGAAGTTGGGCAGATTCCAGAGAAACGAGTCCCGCAAGCGAAAAAGAAATTGATGATATCGCATTCTTAGATGTCTTAATTGACCAATTGATCCAAGACTATCCCATCAATAGCAAAAAAGTGTATGCGGTTGGTCTCTCCAATGGAGGATTCATGGTTCAGGATATGGCTTGCAAATTGTCAGAAAAAATTGCTGCTTTTACCTCGGTTATCGCTTCCACTCCGCTGAATTTGCCTGCTGATTGTTCCCCTACCCGAAGTGTTCCCTGCATGTTTATCTTAGGAACGGAAGACCCCCTTATTCCCTATGCAGGGGGTGAAATTCCATTCAATGAAGGCGGACAAGTCTTATCTGCCGATTCAAGTATTCAATTTTGGTTAACAAAAAATGGCTGCACAGGTAACGCAGATAGCCTTCAACTTCCAGACCCCGAAGATGATGGCTGCACCATCACACAGTTGAATTGGAATGTCTGTAATCCCGCTACAGGGCTTACCTATTTACGGGTAAACGGAGGCGGCCACAATTGGCCCGGTGGCGAACCCATATGGTCGTTCGTTTCAGGAAATCATTGTAAAGACATTGACGCCTCAATTTATATTTGGGAATTTCTCTCCCAATATTCCCTTCCCTGAGATTTATTTAATAACTACCAATCTAAAACTGGTAGCCGTTTTCTCAGATTGAATTTTGACAAGATAACAACCTTGGGTAAGGTCAAGTTGAATATCCGTTAAGCCATCTCCATCTAATCTTCCCTGACTTAGTTTTTTGCCATTCAAATCAAAAACAACATAATCTGCAGATTCAATACTTTTTTGTTGAATACTAAAATTTCCTTT
>JAYSVQ010000429.1:0-3852 GCA_043718485.1 Bacteroidota bacterium | reverse complement strand
GGGTAAAATGATTGAAGTATGGGTTTCTCCATCCTGCGACTATAAGAAAGCAAAACCTTAATCTTTGCATATCAACCTAAAAGAATCCATTCTCGATTTAACCTGAGGATGGATTCTTTTTTTTACAGAAAAAAATAAAATCGAAATGGCCGAAATCCAATTTATTCTTTACGTAAAAAACCAAAAAAGAAGTACCGAATTTTACCAAGCTTTATTAGGTCTGGAACCCACATTATTTGTTCCCGGCATGACAGAATTCAGGTTTTCTGCAGATTGTAAATTAGGATTGATGCCTGAGAGCAGCATCCAAAAAATTCTGCACCATAAGGTTCCTCATCCTTCTATGGGACACGGAATTCCACGATGTGAATTGTATTTAAGTGTTGAAAATCCATTTGCTACCTTAGAAAAAGCCCTTGATTTGGGCGCTGTTTTAATTGACAGAGAAAGAAACCGGGATTGGGGAGATTCTGTAGGCTATTGCGCAGACCTCGACGGACATATTTTAGCTTTTGCGCGAAAAATAAAAACCGAAAAAAATTAAGCTTCCCCTACCCTTTTGCCCTTTTCCATGGGAAGGCCATTTGCGCGCGAATGAATCCAAATCAAAATTTCATTGTAGCCGATAAAACTGGCATCCTCTTTCGTCCACTTAGCATCAATTTTTTGAAATGATTTTTGCCATTCAGCCCCCGGCAATTTTTCAATTACACGAAACAATTTTAGGAGGTCAGCACCAAAGGGGTCATGTTGAAACCATTTCCGCAATGCCCGCCGTGTCGATGAAAAAATGTAATGAAAATAATCCAGGTCGCCTATCTCAAGAAGAATAATGAGCCGCATGATATGTACAAACCGTAACAAATCTTCACGCGTATCCGATGGAGGTTGGTTGAGGATACGGTTTAACCATTGATGCGCAGCACTGAAATTCTCGCGCATGAAATGCACGATAGAAAAATTGAGCCAAAAACTAATTCTAACCGGCATTGGAAGTGGAAAAACCCCTTCGGTGATTTTTTCTCCCTTTTCCTGAATCAATTTTTCAGCTTCAGAGAACAAGCCATTGTTCATTTGATAAATCAATTCCAGATTGAAGAAGGTTCGCTCAGCCCTGAAGCCGGTTTCAGGGTCTGGGTATGCGGTGTTTTTTACTTTTTCGAGTAAATGCGGAAAATCATCGTAGCGTTGCAAAAGATGGCAGGTACTTAAATAATCAGCAACGGAAAGCGCATACCGAAAAGGAAAAATAGCCATTCGCTCAGGCTTACCTTCCCATAGACTCAAAATACTTTTAAAGGCAAACAATGATTTTTCATGTTCGGCATTTCGTTGTGCAGAAAAACCATGAATAAGGTGAAATAGAATTTTCCCTTCAAAAGTTTCTATCTGTTGATCTGATGCGGGTAATTTATCCAGAGGATTAGAAAAAGAATTATTCGTCTCCGTTTTAAACCGTGTTTCCAAAAACAATTGGTCATTAATATTTTGAAGTTCGAGTTCTTGAGCATGCATTCGGTTCCAATCTTGCTCTTCTTTTTGCAATTCATTCAGCGTTTGAATTCTGAACCTGCCCGGCGTACGCTTCAATAATTTTTTTTCCCAATCCCGAATAATATAGAGATAGGGAAAGGCTTCAAGTTGCTGCGCTAATTTGTAAACCCGTTTGAGCCGCTTACCAGCTTGCCTATATAATCCCCTCGCACTCAAAATTTCAACTTCGCTTATACCCTCACTCAATTCCATTTCAGGGGATTTCCCCGCATGAAAGGCACGCAAGCATTTCAAAATCTGTGAATACAAATAATGTCGGGTATAGGCATCCTTTTCTCCCACTTTGGCCTCTTTTCCTTCACACAGGCTTTGGTAAAGCCCCATATACTTTTCGCCCTTTCTCGACAAATCAGCCCAAATGCTGAAATACCGCCTTTCAGCCACACCCATTGATTGAACCAAAGAAAATAACTCATCATTTTCCATCTGATACCAAATATTAATTGGCTAAAAATAGGCTTTTTAGGCCATTTTTAAAATTTAATTATAAATTCTGTTTGCCAATTATTTTAAATAATCAGCCTATTTTGGCTGTTTTCGCCCTCTACTTTTGGTTCATCAAACACACACACACAACCCTATGAGACTGATCGTCAATTTTTTACTCCTCACCCTTTTTGTACAGGTACCCGCCGCCAATCTGGCAACCGGCATTCAAAACATGAGCATTGCCTGGCTCGACGATGGCTTTGTTATTCGCACAGAAAAAGCCGGAATGGAAGCTGAATCTAAATTAATGCGCAAATCATGGATTCGCCTCAATTCCTCAGAAAGCAATTACCTGGAAACCGAATGGTCATCGGCAGATAGCCCGGGATGCAAAATGAAAAAATTGGGCGCTTTTTCTCCCGAATTATTTTGTCTTAAACAAAGCAAAATGGATAAAGCCGAAATCTATTTGGGCTCAATTGTCCAAATCACCATCGACCTTCAATCCTGCCCCTGTATTGAATTAGAAATGGGCGAAGAAGGCAACGCACCTGCGATTGAAGTTTGGGTGCCCCAATCTTGCTCATTCAATCGGGCAAATTAAAAAGTAGCAAAACCCTATTAATACCCCCAATCGTTCTTTTTCCTTTTTTATTATCTAACCCCGTTTGCAAATCTGCAACGGGGTTTATTTTTTTTTCAAAAAAATGCTCAGAAAAAAAACATTGGTTAATTTCGGTGGATGCAAAAATTAAGCGTATTAGGCCCCGGTCGATGGGGAAGTTTTTTGGCTTGGTACGCATACCAACAAGGATTTG
This sequence comes from Bacteroidota bacterium, assembly GCA_043718485.1. GTDB lineage: Bacteria > Bacteroidota > Bacteroidia > J057 > JADKCL01 > JAYSVQ01. The sequence goes on along the minus strand of JAYSVQ010000429.1, from coordinate 1,051 downwards.
AAATCAGCCTCTGGGGAAGAGAAAATAGCAGAGGAATGGCAGACTTGTTAAAAGACAGGAAAAACGAATATTTAATCCTTCCTGATTCCATCCGATTAGAGCAGAATCTTTCTCGTGCAATTGAAAATGCAGATATCATTTGTATCGCAGTTCCCGCTCAGGAATTGAGGAAACTTGCTGCTTTGATATCCCAACATCCGATTGAAAACAAAACCTGGGTTTTGTGTATGAAGGGCCTTGAATCGGAAAGCGGAAAAAGACTGTCTACTGTTTTTAAAGAGGAAACGGGTGCAGAAAAAGTTGCCGTGTGGGCAGGCCCGGGACACGTGCAGGAATTTCTAAAAGGGCATCCTAATTCGATGGTGTTGAGTTCAGATTTTGTCGGATTGGCAGAATCGCTTTGTGAAATTCTCGGCTCAGATTTAATTCGCTTTTACCATAACCAAGATTTAATCGGAACGGAAATCGGTGCAGCTGCAAAAAATGTGATCGGCCTTGCCGCCGGAATGCTGGATGGAAAAGACCTCGCCACACTTAAAGGCGCACTCATGGCCAGAGGTGCATTTGAAATTTCAAAAATAGTTGCCGCCTTGGGTGGAAATCCGAAAACAGTATATGGACTTAGCCACTTAGGGGATTATGAGGCCACCTTGTTTTCGCCCTGGTCGCAAAACCGCTTGTATGGTCAATCCCTTGTGCAGGGAAAAACCTTTTCAAAACTCGCCGAAGGCGTGCCCACCGTAAAGGCCCTTTGGCATTTATCGCAGGCCTGCAATGTAGATATGCCCATCACCCGCGCGCTTTATTCTGTTTTATTTGAGAAAGAAAATCCCGAAAAAGCCCTTACGCAACTATTTTTGCGGCCCCAAAAAGCAGAATTTGGAGGGGATTGAGGAAAGGGGTGCCTCAGCCACCGCATATCTTTTCTACTCGGTGGCTGATCCCGAAAGCATTCGCATTGGCGTAAACTTAATTTAGTGGATTCCATAACCTCTGAGCAAGATTTTTTCGTGATCTTTTTTCATACTTTGAGTAATATTCAATCAAATCG
>JAYSVQ010000428.1:0-3857 GCA_043718485.1 Bacteroidota bacterium | reverse complement strand
TGATTTTTCTAAATGCACCTGTGGCTTCAATGATTAAATCACCCATTTGGGTCGGGTCTTTCATATAAACATTCACACCAAACGAAGGGTCGGGAAGGTTACCTGTTTTTCGCAATGTATTTAATGGAATCAAGCAGGCACGATCCCCTCCGGCACTGCCCATTGTGCCAATTTCATCCAAAATGCCAATCACCTGATACGTGCTACCGTCGAGCTGAATTTGCTTTCCAATGCCTTTTCCCTCCGGAAATAATATGCGTCCAACCTCCTGACCTAAGACTACCACGTTTCTTAGCCCTTCATTGTCAATCGAGGTTAAATTCCTTCCTTCTTTAATTTTAAAATTACCTGTGATTACATAATTCTCATCTGCGCCCATCACCTGAATATTTTTTTCAGTTGAAATATTTCCATGTTTTGCGAGTGCTGCAAAATTTCCGGATGCAGTTATGCTGACCACTGCTTTATCGCCAAATTGGGTTTTAAAATCGTTTGCATCCAGATAAGATATAGGCTCATATTTTGCTTGATTTTCTCCACGCGCGACGGTTCTTAAACTTGTATTGCTGGCTTGAATGCGAAAAGTATTTGAACCCAGCGAAGAAAAACTATTTGTCATCCAAAATTTAACCCCCTCTATGGTTGTATTCACACCCACCAAAGCGGTAATGCCAAAAGCGATCACCAGCACCGTTAAAAAGGCGCGGGTTAAATTGGCCCGAATCGCCTGAATGGCTTCAAAAACAGTTTGAAAAAATCGCATCAGTCTATTACGAGGTGCAAGTATAATGAGTTGGTTGACAAAATGATAAAATCAAAAATATTCAGGCCCATTATTAAGGTTTTAAACAGCTTTACCTCCCCTCAGGGAACAAGCCTTCAAAAGTAATTTAAAGTATTCATAATCAATATTTTAACTAATTATCGGGGATGTGGATGTCCACAGCATTTTGTGGATAGCATAGGTCTGATTTTACCCTCATTTTCGGCAATTTTCGAGTCTTTAGTGGGAATATAATAAATGTCTGAAAATCAATCTGATACGCCTCCAGGAGGCAAAATTGTAAGCCGTGGTATAGAAGAGGAAATGAAGACCGCATACATAGATTATTCTATGTCTGTAATCGTTTCCCGCGCCTTGCCTGATGTGCGAGACGGATTAAAGCCCGTACATCGACGCGTTCTGTTTGGAATGACTGAATTAGGTTTAGGCGCTGGCAGGCCTTACAAAAAATCGGCACGTATCGTAGGTGAGGTTTTGGGAAAATACCATCCACATGGTGATACTGCGGTTTACGAAACCATGGTAAGAATGGCCCAGGTCTGGTCTTTGCGTTACCCCTTAGTTGATGGACAAGGAAACTTTGGCTCTATAGACGGCGATAGCCCAGCAGCGATGCGTTATACCGAAGCCAGGTTGCGCAGAATCGCCGAAGAATTGTTGGCCGATCTCGATAAAAACACAGTTGATTTTAGACCTAACTTCGACGATTCCCTAACTGAACCTACCGTTTTACCTGCGAGAGTACCCAACCTTTTAATTAATGGTTCCAGCGGAATCGCAGTAGGTATGGCGACCAATATGGCCCCGCACAACCTTGCAGAAGTCGTGGATGGCACAATTGCCTTTATTGATAATCCCGAGATTACGGTAGAGGAATTAATGAAGCATATTAAGGCCCCTGATTTTCCAACAGGTGGAATTATTTATGGGTATGAAGGCGTAAAAAATGCACTCGAAACCGGGCGGGGAAGAGTGGTGATTCGCGCAAAAGCCGATTTTGAAACTTCTGCCAATGGAAGAGAACATATCATTATTACCGAAATTCCTTATCAGGTAAATAAAGCCAATTTAATAGAGAAAATCGCCGGATTAATTTATGAGAAAAAATTAGAAGGCATTTCTGAGGTAAGAGATGAATCAGATCGCGATGGCTTGCGCATTGTAATTGATGTGAAGCGAGATGGAATTCCCAGCGTGGTATTGAACATGCTGTATAAATATACAGCCCTGCAAACTTCGTTTGGCGTAAACAATGTTGCCCTCGTAAAGGGAAGACCCATGATGTTGAATTTGAAAGACCAAATTCGGCATTATGTTGATCACCGTCATGAGGTGGTCATTCGACGTACCCAATATGATTTAGAGGAAGCCGAAAAGCGCGCACATATTCTGGAAGGCTTATTAAAAGCCCTCGACCACTTAGATGAGGTAATTAAACTCATCAGAGCCTCACAAACCGTTGACGAGGCCAAAGCAGGACTGATTGCGACTTTTGAATTTTCAGAAATTCAGGCAAAAGCGATTTTAGATATGCGTTTACAGCGCCTTACCGGCCTGGAACGCGATAAACTAAAAGAAGAATTCGATGAGCTCATGAAAATGATTGCTTGGTACAAAGATGTATTGGCAAATGAGACGTTGCGAATGGATATTATTCGAAAAGAATTGGCAGAAGTAAAAGAAAAATACGGCGACGCGCGCAGAAGCGAAATCGTAATGACGGCAGAAGACATTCGCATGGAAGATATTATTGCGAATGAAGATATGGTGGTTACCATTTCGCATGAAGGATATATGAAGCGAACCCCGGCTGCCGATTACCGCGTGCAGGGAAGAGGCGGCAGAGGAATGAAAGGCGCAGCAACCAAAGAATCAGATTTTGTGGCTCAAATATTTGTTGCCAGCGCACACAATTATATGTTGTTTTTTACCGCGATGGGTCGGTGTTTCTGGATGAAAGTATATGAAATTCCGGAAGGCTCAAGAGCATCTAAGGGTAGGGCAATCCAGAATTTGCTTCAATTAGAACCGGGCGATAAAGTAAAGGCATTTATCACCATTCCAAATTTGACTGACGCTGAATTTTTAGATAATAACAGCATCATCATGTGTACCCGCAAGGGCACGGTAAAGAAAACCCTGGTTCGCAATTATAGCCGTCCAAGAGCAAATGGAATTATTGCCATCAACATCGCCGAAGGCGATGATTTGATAGAGGCAAAACTATCTGCCGGTGATGATGAAATTATTATTGGTGTGAAATCAGGCCGGGCCATTCGCTTTAATGCGAGCAAGGTTCGGGTAATGGGAAGAAATTCAACAGGCGTAAGAGGCATTCGTCTTGAAGACGAAAATGATGAAGCCGTAGGTATGGTTGTGGTAAAAGACCCAACTGCGAGCATCCTTGTGGTGAGCGAAAAGGGATTCGGAAAACGCAGTCCGGTTGAAGATTATAGAATCACCAATCGGGGTGGAAAAGGTGTTACTACCCTAAAAGTCACCGAGAAAACGGGCAAGCTTATTACGCTGGGTGCAGTTACCGAAGCAGACGATTTAATGATAATTACCAAAAATGGAATTACCATTCGTATGCCGATTGGCGACATTCGCGAGGCAGGTCGTAATACCCAAGGGGTGCGATTGATAAAAATTTCGGAGGGAGATGAAATCGCAGCAGTAACGAAACTTGCTGAAAATGAGGAGGATGTAGAGGAAAACGTGGATGGGATGCCCGAATCTGAGTCACCTGCACCTGAAAATGAAACAAATCTGGAATAATTTTTGATTTTTATTTGAGGAATGCTTGACAAAGCGGTCATTCCCCTTTTCTAATCGATATCAAAATGAAAAAAATTACATGGCTCACTTTCGCCTTTCTTTTGAGTTTCCAATTCTCAAATGCACAGGCTGATGCAAAAGTAACCACCGGTGTGGTTGAGTTTCAACAAGGTGATTTTTACGATGCGGTTAAATCCTTAAAAACTGCCCTTGAAATGGGCGGAATGAAAGAGAAAAACCTGCCTAAGGCCTGGTATTATTACGGAAAATCGTTAATAAATTCCATGGCTATGGC
>JAYSVQ010000427.1:0-3860 GCA_043718485.1 Bacteroidota bacterium | reverse complement strand
GGTCTTCGGCCCCCATCACCAGCATGCCGGGCAGACGGCCTTTGCCAAAATCGAGGAGATATTGTTAAGTTTAGTAAAATTTAATTCCCGAATTTCATATTGGTAGTTGTCATTTATGAAGTAATAAATGGTGCTACCAACAATAACGCTAAAGTTTTCATTGAGGATGGATCGCATTAAGGGATCCTTAAAAAATGGGAATTCCCAATCTTCACTGAAATCTTGAATCCCATCAGCTAAGATCCTTTCTCTCTTTTCTGAGCATATCCTCCTCAAAGAAGTGTAGCCTTGAATTGAATTTTCAAATTCTGTTAAAGCTTTATTTTCATCAATCCAATCAGGCTGATTGTTAATGTAATTTTCCAATTCATCATAATAAGAACGGGCCTCCATTTCACTTTCAAACGCTATAATTCCTTTCATCGTTTTAGGAGGCGAAATTGAATTACCTGCTTTTAAAGGACTAAAGTTAGCATTTTCATCTTCCAAAATAGAACGACAGGAAATTAGAACGCTGAGTGCAAGAAAGCAAGAAATGTAGAAATACTTAATTAAAGGTTTCATAAAATTTAAAGGTTAATTTTGTTTAACATAGTTCGAGGACTATTTCATGATTTCCAAATTATTTTTTATTCTTCTTTGTAAAACATTGATTATTAGGCTTTTTTTTTTTGCAAAATCTGTATTCAAAACTAAAATTTTGTTTCCGTGATTATCAATAAAAACAAAAAACCCGGATTGCTCCGGGTTCTTAATTTAACATTCGGCTTATCTTAATTTGCGATTTTAGTTATAAATCGATCTACAAATTCTCTTACTGCGCCTTCGCCGCCATTTTTAACCAGCAGTACTTTGGCGCTGAATTTCGCTTCATCATGCGCATTACCCGGCACGGCAGCAAGGCCCACTCTGCGTAGGGTAGCAACATCATTTACATCGTCGCCGATATAGGCAACATTGTCTAATTCAATTTTCAACTTTTCGCACCAATTGCGAATCACCTCAATCTTATGGTCTTTACCGCAATACACATATTCAACCCCTAGTTTCTTGGCAAAGGCTTCGATTCCGCCAGACTTTTCACTGCCTGAAACAAAACCAATGTGAACGCCTTTTTTGCGTGCGGCTTTTATCGCGCGCATATCCAAAATATTGAACTGCCGCGTTTCATTTCCATTTTCATCTATGCCCAGTTTGCTATCGGTCAAAACCCCATCTACATCTAAGGCTAAAAAATCAACGCGAATCGTTGATGCCTCTTCCTCGTTTTTCTCCAAATCAGATTTAAGCATGGTGTCGATAGGCACCTGAAAAAATTCTGATAGGTTGAGTAAAGCCCTGATATTAGGCTCGGCTTGTGCGGTAGGGTAGCGAATCAGGTATTTTAAAGGTACAACGGCCTTATAGGCCAAATCCTCGATAGGAACGTCGTTCCTTTTAAGTAAATACCTAAGATTTGCTGCGAATGTGTTGAGTCCCATTGTTCTAAAATTTATTGTTTTTTGTCTTCAAAATGTAAATCCGAGTGCATTTTTGCGGGTTGTAAAAAGCCATCGGGGCTTAAAAAAGGGTTCTTTTCGTAGACGTGGTGCAAGTATAGACAAAAATTGAAAAGCCTGAAACTTTGGGCAGGAAAATTTTTGATTCCTTGAAAATCAACGTAAAAGCATAATGGTTCCGTGCAGGTTCAAATCCAATCCTTCCCTCATTTTACCAATAATTCTGTAGCTGTACGTGCCCTCGGGTAGGGGATTCCCATTTTTAGTTCCATCCCACCTGAAATCTTTATCATTTGACTCAAACACCATTTTCCCCCACTTATCATAAATCACAATATTGAGGGTAGCAACCGAATTTGGAATGATAAAGAATTCTTCGTTTTTAGAATCTTGGTTGGGGCTGAAAGCATTGGGAATCCATACTTCATCGGGACAGAGATTATCCAAATAAATATCTCCCTTAGCTTCGCATTGAAAGTAATCAGCCACCACTTCATAATAACCCGATTGATCGACGATAATCACAGGGCCTGCGGCTCCATTGTTCCACCGGTAGTTGCTCAATCCGGTACCTGCATCAAGCGTGCGAAAAGTGCCTTTGCATAAATGGGTATCGGCGCCAAGTTCAATTAAAGGAGGGGTTCGCAGCGCAACGGAAATATCATCTGAAATTAAACAGCCCAGATCATCGGTTACGGTAACGAAAAAAGAACCGGGGGCTGAAACCAAAAGATATTGTGAGTTAGGGCCCCCTGTCCATTGATAGCTTGTATATCCAGAACCCGGATCGAGTAACAGGTCTTCCTCTGCACAAACGGTAGTATCGTTTGCAAATAAACCGCCTATGATAACCGGAGAATAAGTAACCACACGGTTATCGCTTGCCTGACATAAGAAAGGGTCAGTTATGGTTACCGAAAAAGTACCGCCCGTATTTACCAAAATCATTTGATCGGGTGAGCCGGTATTCCACACATACGACAACATACCCGGCCCTGCATTCAACCAAAATTCACCGCCCAAACACAAAATTGTATCGGGACCGAGATTTACAATTGGCAAAGGTTGCACCATTACATATCTATCGTCTGTTCCTGTACAACCATTGGTTCCCACTGCGAGCACACCATAAACCCCGGTGGCGGTCACGACAAGGGTTTGGTTGCTGGATGAGTTGCTCCATAAATAAGCAGAATGACCCGGCCCTGCATCCAAGGTTAAACTGGTTCCGGCGCAAATCACCGTATCATTTCCTAATGAAATCACCGGTAGGGGAAGTGGGCTTAATACAATGGTATCACTTGCCGTACATGTATTTGCATCGGTAACGAAAACAGAATAGGTTCCCGGAAAGGGAGCAATAATACTTTGACCCAGTTGCCCACCCGACCAGAGGTAAGATGAAAATCCCGGCCCTGCATTTAGCGGAACGGTCGAGCCTAAACACAAACCTGCATCGGGGCCCAGATTGACGATGGGCTGCGTAAACAAAGACACAAGTTTTGAATCTGTACCAATGCAACCATTTCCATCTGTGGCATTCACAATATAATTCCCTGCTGTAGTCGGAAATATCATTTGATTGGTGCCACCGTTGCTCCAACTATATGCCAGAAAACCGGTTCCGGCATTCAATGTCGCTTGGTCACCCGGGCAAATGGTAGTATCTAAACCTAAGTTAACGGTGGGCGGGGAGTTTATGCCAATATTGATCGTATCTCGTGCGGTGCAAGCATTTGCATCGACTGCCGCAATAGAAAATTGACCTGCACTCGAAACGGAAATGGTTTGTGTGGCTGCGGTTGTATTCCAAAGGTAACTGGTGTAACCCGCGCCTGCATTCAATACTAAATTAGTACCTGTACAAATGGCGGTGTCTGCGCCCAGGTTTATAGATGCGCTCGGATAATTAAAAATTTGAATGGTATCTCTTCCCAAACATCCGGCAACATCAAACACGGCAACAAAATAGGTGCCGGGATAGGTAACATTCGTAGTTTGCGTAGATACACCTGTTGACCAAAAATAACTTACAAAACCCGCGCCTGCGTTTAAGGTTGAAAATGTTCCGGGACAAATGGTTTGGTCAAGGCCGAGATTTACAGAAGGACCCGGCACCACGGTTATAAGCATCGTGTCTCTGTCAATACACATATTGCCGTCGGTAACGGTAAGTATGTAAGATGTTGTGGTAGGCGGATAAGCCAAGGGATTTGCAATCCCTGCATTTGTAATGTTTGATGTCGGGCTCCATGAATAGGTGTAGGGAATTTGCCCGCCGGTGGCGGAGGGCGAACCCCCAATGCTGGTGGTTGTGCCTAAACAAATGATTCTATCGTTTCCTGCATTCGCTTGTACAAT
>JAYSVQ010000426.1:0-3867 GCA_043718485.1 Bacteroidota bacterium | reverse complement strand
CATCTCCATGTTCCAATGCGCCAAATTCATTCATGATTTCTGAGCCAAGGTCATCCTCATCATCATCGCCGCCCTCAACTTCACTTAAAAAAACAGCCTCGATTGCATCTTGTTTACCGGGAACAATATTCAGCGTGTCATTTAGTTGTGAAATATCAACCAATTTCTGCACGTGGGCCGACAAATTGCAAATAATGAGCATGCCTCCTTCAGCATTACAAAGGCGATTCGCAATCAAAATTGCACTCAAGCCCGAGCTGTCAACATAGCTCACTTTTTCAAGGTCAAGAATAATATTTTTACGTCCTTCGCTATGCAGCACCACAAACTCACTTTTGAGTTGGGGTGCAAGAGTCGAAGTCACTTTTTCCTCATCTAATTTGAGGATAACATACATTTCGTGTGTGTCTGTAGAAAAGCGCATAAAGGGCTGTTAAAAAATTTCCACCAAACTACTCAATATTCCGGGCAGGGGCAAACAATTCATCCTTATTGCTGCATTCCCAAAGCTTTTAGGGCTGAAAAAACATTGTTTTGAATTCTCTCCTCAATTGCTGACGTTTCTGCTTTTTGAAAGGTTTTTCCTGTTACTTTTTCATACAATTCAATGTAACGGTCTTGAATTTCAGCCACAAAGGCATCGGGCATATGGGGAATGGCTTGACCCTCTTTTCCTTGAAAGCCATTTTCAATAAGCCATTTACGCACAAATTCTTTTGACAATTGTCGCTGGGGCTGGCCATTGGTCTGGGCTGATTCATAACCCTCCAAATAAAAATACCGGGAGGAATCTGGGGTATGAATTTCATCGATTAAAATAACCTCATCTTGGTACCAACCAAACTCGTACTTGGTGTCTACCAGAATCAAGCCTTGCGCATGCGCGAGTTCGGTACCCCGCTTGAAAAGCAGGTGAGAATAATAAGCAATCCGCGCCCAATCGTCTTCATCGATGAGTTTCGATTTTAGAATTTCTCGTTCGGTGATGTCTTCATCGTGGCCAATTTGCGATTTAGTGGTTGGCGTAATTATGGGTTCAGGCAGGCGATCATTTTCTTTCAATCCTTCAGGCAATTTCACGCCACAAATTTCTCTTAAGCCTTGGTCGTACAAACGCCATGAGTGACCCGCAAGGTATGCTCTTACCACTACCTCAATGGGAATGGGTTTTGCCTTTTTACCGATTGTAACATTTGGGTCAGGAATGGAAATAACATGGTTTGGGACTATACCAGAAGTTGCATTCAAAAAGTAAGCTGCACATTGATTTAAGACTTGGCCTTTAAAGGGAATGGGGCGAGGCAAAACAACGTCAAAAGCTGAAATTCTATCTGTCGCAATCATTACGATTACCTCGTCGGCAAGGTGATACACGTCTCTTACCTTGCCTGAATACTTTTGAAAAGGAAGTGGAAAATGAAGGTTGGTTGATAATAATGCCTGCGACATATTTCTAAAGATTTGGATGCAAAAATGAGAAGGGGTCTATACTTTTCATAATCGGATTTTCGTGGTTAAAAACCAATTATTATTCGTTTACTTCACGAAAAGGTAAGTCATTAAATCTGCGCAACATTTTCAATGTCACCTCAAAATGAGCGGGTAAATCTGCAACAAATTGTGTAGCGCTTTCCGCCCCCGGCATTTGAATGGAAAGACCCCTTGCGTGCAAAAGATAGCCTTCATTCAACGGCTGTTCCTCAGCCCATTTATTTAATTTATAATTTCTTTTCAATGAAGAAAGCAGGATGTCTTTTCCACCATACTCCAAATCTCCAACAATGGGATTGCCAAGGCTGGCAAGGTGAATTCTGATTTGGTGTGTCCTTCCAGTCAGCGGTTGGCAATCCAATAAGGTATAGTCTTTAAATTTCTCTGCTGTATCTACAATCGTAACCGCCTCTTTACCATTCAGGTTATCAATTTTTACTTTTCCGCCATGGGCACTTCCAATACTTGCCTCTATCACAAATTCCTCAAAATCTCTGGCCCCATGTACCAAAGCCAGGTAATGTTTTACGGTTTCACGCTCCAAAAATTGTTGATTTATCCAACGATGAGATTCTGCATTTTTGGCAAACAAGATTACCCCTGTTGTCATTTTATCGAGGCGATGACAAATCAGTAAATCGGGCCAATACTTTTGGCCCATATTAAATAAATTGGGGATTTGCGGATCCCAACGGTCAGGCAGGGTGATAAAACCTGCCGGTTTATTTACCACAATAACATTCTCATCTTCGAACAAAATGAGTTCTTCGAATTTGTAGAATTTTTTCTTTTTCGTGCGTGGCTCTACCTCAAAATCCCAATTACCCATTGTTTTTCATTTACTTGTTTATCCAATATTTTGTAATCAGGCAATACCTGCTTAACCAATTTCCAAAAATCAGGGCCGTGATTCATTTCTTTCAAGTGCATAAGTTCATGCACAATTACATAATCAACGAGCGCTTCCTCAAGCCAAATTAAATTCCAGTTTAAATTAATATTGCCTTGCACACTACAACTGCCCCACTTTGAAACGTGGTCTTTCACGCTCAGGCGATTGTACTTTAATTGAGTGTGGAGAGCCCATTTATTGAGTCTGCTTTGTAAATAACCTTTCGCCAGCGAGCGACCTGCAGAGGCCAACAATTGCTTCTTATGATTCAAAATATAATTCTGTGGGGCTTCAACTTTTAGTTTACTAAACTTCTCATACCGAAAACGGGTTTGGCCGGAAGGAACCCATTCCACCTGCGTTTGTACACCTAACAAGGGAATGGAATGGGAAATTTGAGCATGGAAATTTTTTCTATGCGCTATATCTACAGATAGTTTTTTATGGTGATTGTAAATCCAACGCTCTTTAGATTTCAAAAATTGAATTTCCTCTTCCCCCAATAATGCGCCGGTCGATTCAAGTACGAGGTCGCCTTGATCCGAAAAGTAAATAACCATACTTCCCCTGCGGCCTTGTCTGGCTTTTAATTGCAAATGGATTTCTGCCCCTTTCACAATTAGGGATTTGTAGGGAGGACTAAAAATCACGTTTTTGATTCCTTTCCATCATATTTCTTTAGACTAAATGAAAAAACGGAACCTTCACCTAATTTACTTTCTGCCCAAATTTTTTCGCCCTGCACCTCAATTAAATGTTTACAAATGGCTAATCCCAGCCCTGTTCCTCCTTTTTCTCTCGACCGGCTTTTATCTACTCTGTAAAACCGCTCGAACAAGCGCGCGATGTGTTGCTCCTCTATTCCCGGGCCGGTATCTTTCACCCTTACCACTGCTTTTTGATCGCCCAAGGTTGCCAACTCAACCGTTACGATTCCCTGCCGGTCACCATATTTTACTGCGTTGTCTATAAGGTTCAATAAAACTTGCTGAACTCGATTTCGGTCTGCCACAACTTCAATACGTTCAAGGCGGTTGCCTTGAATTAAGCACAAAATATTTCTGCCTTTCTTCGTAAATTTTGGCTCCAGAGAATCTATCGTTTCTTTTATAAAATCATAAAGATTAAATTTTTCAGGATGCATTGACAATTCTCCTGATTCGGCCTGAGAAAGCGTTAAAATATCTTGCACCAATGAAGAAAGTCGCTCAGATTGAGAAAGGGCCTTTTCCAAAAACCGCCGGTTAACCTTTACATCGTCAATTGCGCCATCAAGCAAAGTTTCAATATACCCTTCAATCGCGAAAATGGGTGTTTTCAATTCGTGGGAAACATCGCCTATAAAATCCCGCCGAAACCGCTCCATGTCTTTTAGCTTATGAATTTCTTTCTCTGAAACCAATTGCATTGCTCTCAACCGGCGAAAGGCAAGTAACTCAAATAAAAAAAAGGAAATCAAGAAAGTAAGTAAAAATGCAGTACCA
>JAYSVQ010000425.1:0-12315 GCA_043718485.1 Bacteroidota bacterium | reverse complement strand
GGTCTTAGCTTGTTGCGCAGATACCTGAAAAGAAAACCCTGCAAGCAAAAAAAGAATCGCAAAAATTGTATTTAAATTTTTCATGTTTATTGTTTGGAATAAAATTATTCTCCTAAATCGTTTAAGGCATTTTTCAAATCTTCGGTTTGCGCCTTTACTTCATCTTGTGATTTTTGTAACTCTTTGGCGATGCTGTCCTGTCGAGCAACTTCTTTTTCCTCAGCTATTTTCTTTTCCGCTTCTGCGTTACCGCATCCCACTAAAAAAAACAGGGATAAACCTGAAATGACGCCAACAATTGATTTTTTCATAATAGGGCAAATGTAAAAATATTCACTTTAATGGGTGAAGGAATTCGATTAAATGACAAATAAACAAGTCAAATTGCACGAAACCTTGATTTCGGTTCAACATAAGATGGAAAAAAGCGACCAAAAAGACGAATGAAAAACCCGGCTTTTTTAGTTTACGCCTAATAAACTAATTTTTTCCCTGCCTTTTTGTACCAAACGGGTCATATTTCGTGTATCGACAATAGCTTTCGAGTTTTGGACTAAAAAATTTGGGTCAAATAAATCGTGGTCAGTAACCACGATGGTACAATTTGATTGACTTAAGAGTGCGGGTGTAAGTTCTTTCGATTTCATTTGAATTCCATCGACTTCATACTCGGGTACCCAAGGGTCTGTATATTCAATATTATGGATTCCGTTTTGTCTGAGTAAACGAATAATCACCTCTGCAGGAGAATGTCTTAAGTCTTTTACATTCTTTTTAAAGGCAACTCCAATGATTACCACTTTTGCATCTTTTAAAGCCACAGGTTGGGCGGCAATTTGCTTTACCACTTTATTCACAACGTGGTAAGGCATGCTTTCATTTACGTTTGCAGAAAGGGTAATGAATTTGGTTTCAAAATCATAGGCGCGTGCGAGCCAGGAAAGGTAATAAGGGTCAATGGGGATGCAATGGCCTCCAATTCCCGGGCCCGGCAAAAATTTCATAAAGCCAAAAGGTTTGGTACCTGCCGCTTCAATTACTTCCCAAACATCAATTCCTTCCATACGTTCGCACAAAAGAGCCAACTCATTTGCCAAGGCAATATTTACACTTCTGAAAATATTCTCAAGCAACTTTTCTAATTCAGCGACTTTCGGATTTGATACCGTATAAATTTTTTCGATGATTTGGCGATTCGCCAAAGCAGCCAAAAAAGTGCTTTCAGGATCAATTCCCCCGACAACTATGGGTGTATTTCCGGTATGCCATGTTTTATTTCCGGGATCTACTCTCTCCGGACTAAAAGCCACAAAGAAATCTTTGCCGGCCTTTTTTCCCAATTTTTCCAATCGGGGAATCAGGTAATTTTCTGTTGTACCCGGGAAAGTTGTGCTTTTTAAAATAATGAGTTGCCCTTGTTTTAAATACTTAGCTACCTCATCACCGGAATTCAAAATATAAGACAAATCCGGGTCTTTATTATTATTAAAAGGGGTAGGCACACATATAAAAACAACATCTGCATCTTTCAGGGGCGAGAATTCAACAAAAGATTTTAGCAATCCATTATTGACAACGGTGCGAATTTCCTCGTCTGATAAATCTTCAATATAGTTTTCGCCTTTTTGAAGCAAGGCAATTTTCTCGGTAGAAACATCAACACCTAAGACAGAAAAACCCTTTTGGGCATATTCAAGTGCAATCGGCAAGCCCACGTAACCTAAACCCACAATGCCGATGACGGCTTTACCCGTCTTTAACTTATCGTTAAGAATTTTGCCATTTTCAGACAAAGAAATAACCCCGTTTGAATCAAAAAGCTCCATTATCTGCTATTAAAGCCTGCAAATATACGCATTAAAAGGAAAGGCAGAAACCAAGATAAAAATCAGTGAATCAATTGTTTACTAAAAAGAATTGTTTTTGCGGAAGCCCTTATTCGGTTTCTTTAAAGGCCAAAGCAAGCATAGAAACGTCATCTGAAGCCGGGGCCCCTTTCGCAAAGGTTTTCCAGGCTTTAATTACCCATGCAATCCACTCAGCCGGACTTTGATTTTCCCATGAATGCATCCAATCATAAACGCAATTATCGCCTATTTTTTCGTCTTTTTCATTCACTTGGTCTGATAGGCCGTCGGTGAAAAAAAACAAACGATCGCCCGGCTTCCAGGAAATTGTACCTTCATTCAGAAAGGGTAATTCCATCAGACCTAATGGAATGGTTCCATCTTTTAATTCTTTCACTTTGTTTTCTGATTTTAACAAAGGAAAATGATGGCCAGCATTGATATAGTCCATTTCTCTTTCGTGCAAACGCACGTGTGCCAGAAAAAAAGTTACAAATTGGTCTCCACCCGTAATTGAAATCAAGCCTCTGTTTAGTTTGGTGATAATATCTTTCAGTGAATTTTCACTCAAAATCAACGCCCTCAGTTGCGCCTGCAAATTTGCCATTAATAAAGCTGCGCCAATTCCCTTCCCAGCAACGTCTGCAATACATACAAAAAATCCTTTGTTTCCCCGGGGAATGGCATCAAAATAATCGCCTCCCACTTTATGATGAGGTTCATTAAAAGTAGCTATTTCAGCTCCCACTATGTCGTCAAAACGAGTAGGCAACAATTGTCTCTGAATTTTCTCGGCAACTTCGAGCTGACTTCTCACGCCTTCTTCCCGAATCAACTCAGTTACCAAATAATGGTTATCGAGTACAGCGGTAAGGGCTTGGCCTAAGGTCTCGATGAAAATTAAATCATTTTCACGTTCTACTTCATTGTCTGCAAAATCACTAATACAAAACCATGCACCTGGTTTATCCTGAAAGGAAAGAGTTACTATGTTTTCAATTCCTGCTTTTGATAAACCTGGAAATTGCGTTGGGTTGACTTGAATGACTCCGGTGGTTTGGGGAAGTTCGGAAATTGCGTCACTTTCTAATGGGCCAATACCTCTTGAAATTCCGGTTTGCATTCCTTCTGCGGTTTTATAGAGGAACAACATCTTATTTACCCCCAACTGTGCCATTAAGGTATTTTGGGCAATTTTAAAAATAGCACTTGGGCGGTTGTGAAAAGTTTTGAAAGCTCGAATCACGTCTCGCAGTGCTTCTGCTTCTAATTTTTTCAGCCTAAGCAATCGCTCAAGGTCGGTTGTGTTATATACGTTGTTGCTCATTACCTCATTCCTCGCTTTGGGTCAAGGGCATCTCTTAACCCATATCCAACCAAATTTAGTGAAATTACCATGAAAACGATAGCCATTCCAGGGAATAATGCCAGCCATTTTCCGCTATCGAATATGATATAGGTGTATCCATCTCTAATCATTCCTCCCCAGCTAGGTACGGGCGATTGCACACCTACACCTAAAAAACTTAAGCCCGCCTCCAACAAAATGGCGGAGGCAAAATTTGCTGCCGCGATAATAATTACCGGGTTAATAACATTAGGTAAAACATGTTTTGCAATCGTTCTAAAAGAATTGAATCCAAGTGCTTTTGCCGCCTCAACATATTGCAATTCACGCACAGAAAGAATTTGGCCGCGCACCATTCTCGCCACCTCCACCCACATCGAAAAACCAATCGCAACAAAAACCTGGGTAAATCCTTTTTCTAAAATGAAAGTTAGCGAGATGGCAAGCAACAATGCAGGAATGGACCAAATCACCGAGGTAAACCACATGATTAACGTATCTGTCCATCCACCAAAAAAACCTGCGGCTGCGCCCAAGCTTATTCCTAAAATTAAACTCAAGGCTACGGCCAAAAAACCAACTGATAGACTAATCCGAATACCAAGAATGAGGCGACTCAACACGTCTCTACCATAATTATCTGTACCGAAATAATAGGTTCTACTCAACAGAAATTTCTGGCGAAAAAGATTTTCATTTTGAAAATTCTTTTCATCATAAAAAGGATTGGAATAAAAAAAGGAGGCCAGCGACAGCTTTTCGAAACTGCCATCCATAGTTGAATAAGAAATTGAATCTTTTAGAAAAGAAAAAGAGGTTGGTGATTGAATGGGAATAGGTTCATAAACATCAGATTTACCCTGGAGGAGAAAGGAAAAAAAACTTTGATTCTCCTCCATTTGGTTGGGTTGGGGCCTCAACAAAAGTGTACCTGAAAAACCGGGCGGATTTCGGGTCCACTCCATAACCTGAAAATTTGCATTTCTGGTATTATCGGGAATAATGAAATAAGAAAAAATGGCTAAGAACGTGCAAAGAAAAAGGAAGCCTAAACCCAAAAATGCGAGATAATTTTTTCGAAATCTGCGCCAAGCAATTTTTCCGGGGCTCAGGCCCACATCTGGCTTTACCTTCATCAACGACTATTGTGCTGAAACAAACCCTCTTTTGTGGCCAAAAAAGAAAAATCTTTCATGTTGTCTCCATCATAGATTAAGGTTCGCATGAAGTCGCCTTTGGCTTTATCAAATTCCATTACCTGAATCCAGCCTTTATGAATCATGGTTTTCAGCTCTGCGCCCACCACATATTCAGATTCCCCTACTTCTTCAACAATGTTGAGGAAAGGCTCCACAAAATAAATTGAGTCTAAAATTTTGAATTGTATTTCGCTGAGCATACTCATGAATTTGTTCTTTCTTTCCAGTTAAAGGTATAAAAATTGCCGGCAATGCCAATCCAAATCACGTAAGCTATATGCAATACACTTTCAGGGACTAAATACCAAAGTAATTTCTCTTGACGAAAAAGCCGAGTTGCTTTCCACAAAATAATACCTTCACTCATTACTTTAAGTAACAGAAAAAGTAAAAATAGCCCCAAAAAATAGGAATCAAAAAATGAACCCACGAATAAAAAGGGAAAAGACCACATCCCGAACCAAATTAAAAACAAAGAAAAAGTGATGGATTTTCTGTCGTAATGCCTGCTTTTGCTCACCCATCGAATTCTTTGGTTCCTGAAGCCCTTCCAAGTTGCTTCTGCTTTACTTTTTACAATCGCCTCGGGTGAATAGCAAAACTTGGCACCATGTGAATTTTTAGATACTATTTTGTGAAGCAAAAACTCATCATCTCCTGATACAATATGTGCATGGGAAGAAAATCCACCTGCCTTTAGAAATGCAGACCTTCTGTAAGCAATGTTTGCGCCATTGGCAAGTGTTGGTTTACCGCTTTCAATTCCGGCGGCACCTGTTGCAATTAAGCCCGCAAACTCAAGCGCTTGCATAGAAGTAAAAAAACCAGCGGCAGGAACGAGTTGAACGGGTCCGCAAACCATTTCAGTTTTCTCATCAAAATATTGGACCATCGTTTTCGCCCAGGATTTCTCCATAACGCAATCTGCGTCGGTACACAAAATTATTTCTGCCTGAGTGTGTTCAATTCCAAATGTAATAGCTTCCTTTTTTGAAATTCTATTTTCAGGCAATTGAATACAGGTTATCCCTTTCCACTTTTTTGCCACAGAAAAAGTTTCATCCGTACTATGATCATCAACTACAATAATTTCCAACTCTTGATTGGGGTAAACCTGGTACAGTAGGGCTTGCAAAGTGGATTCAATTGTTCTGGCTTCATTTCGAGCCGGAACGATAATACAAAGACTGGGGAGTGGTTTTTCATCTATAAATTTTAGTTCACTTGGCCTAAAAAAATAAAAGGTACGTAAATTAAAAAGCAAATAAAAAATGAATCCAAGCCCGGGCAAAAAAATCCAGTATTGACTCATTACTTCAATTCTTTCGTTAATGTAACTTGTTGCAGGAAAAGGAGCCCGAAAATGGCCGGCAAAATAATGTTCACCACATAAATAAAAATTGTGGCTTTAAAAACGGGTAAAAGAGAAAATCCAAACAAGGTTGCTACCTCAATTGCAAGCCATTCTCTGAGGCCAAGTTCGGCCAGACCCACAAAAGGGATTACAGATTTAAATAAAAAAACCAGGGATATCATTCCAAGACCCTCGAAGTTTGTTCCCTCAAACCCAAAGGCACGAAGGGCTAAAAAATATTGAAAAGAAAAAACGAGGTATCTCAATATAGATAATAACAACGCAAGAAAAGTAGCCTTAATTTTAAAAGGACGAGTCAATTGAAATTGCGTTTTAAAAAAAGGCATATGCGTTAACAACCAATTCACTGGAATCAGCCAAAATATTGGGAAAAATAAAAGCAAGAGATTGAGGAAAAGCAATAAGAGAATGAAGCCCACAAGAAGTGTTGAGCCCAATAAAAAAAAGGGGAATTGCATTCCATCCCACAAAAAATAGAACAAGAACAGCGAGCCAAAAAACAAGGTAGCGACCATTTGGCTCAATCGATCAGGGAAGGTGACCAATGTTGCTTCAAGCCGACTTCCTTCGGGCAGGTATAACACTCGGCCTGCGTAATCGCCGATTCGGTTTGGGGTTAGAATGCCAAAAGAGATACCTGTAAGAACTGCTTTAAAAGCATTAAAGAAAGAAAGAAAAGGGTACCAAGGTCGAATTAAAATTTTCCACTTTATTGCTTCTAAGCCCAAATTGACAGGCAGCAATAAAAGACATGCCAATAATAAGGGAAGGCTTTCAAATGAAATTGAGAAAAATAATTCTAATACACTTTCATTTGAAATATCTGTTCCTGAGTCTTTTGTAATTCTGAAAACGACATAGGCAACTGCTGCCAATGAAATAAAAATTTTAAAAATCAGGAATGCCTTTTGCCCCTTATCAGACATTAGATTTCAAATTGGTCGCCTCTACTGGGAATTGAAATATTGTGAAAGGCCTCACTTTCCAAATAGTTTTTCATCGCTATGCAACGGTCTGGTTCGCCGTGAACTAGCCACATTTTTTTTAATTTTCCTGACTTTTGATTACTCAAAAAAGTAGCCAATTCAGATTGGCCTGCATGTGCGCTGTAAGCCGACATTCTTTTCACATCAGCCTTTACTTTATATACATCTCCATAAATTTTTACCTTATTGACTCCATTTACTAAGGCCGCACCTAAGGTTCCCTGAGCACAATACCCAACAATGAGAATCGTATTTGCCGGATCTTCAATATTGTTTACAAAATGATGAAGTATTCTACCGGCATTTGCCATACCTGAAGATGCAATAATAATCATGGGGCCTTTTTGATTGTTAATCGCTTTTGAATCTGCAACTTCTCGGGTGTATTTCAATTTCGAAAACCCAAATGGGTTTGGGTCTTTGAGCATGTATTTTTTCAGTTCATCATCGAAACATTCAGGGTGCAATTCAAAAATTTGCGTCGCATTTACCGAAAGGGGGCTATCTACAAAAACTGGAATTGAAGGAAGTCTACCTTGATTTTCTAAACGGTCTAGGGTGTGCACAATATCTTGTGTTCGCCCGACACTAAAGGCCGGAATCATGAGCTTGCCCTTTTTTCTCACGCAAGCCTCTTCTATTATTTTTAACAATTCTTCTTCGGCGATGGCAAAATCATCATGGTCTTTTCCACCATACGTTGATTCAGAAATTAGGTAATCGACCTCAGGCATAGGTTGAGGGTCGCGCAAAATAGGTTTGTTGATTCTCCCTACATCTCCTGTAAAACCAAAAACAATTTCTTTACCCCCTTCATTAATTTTGAGCGTTACGGATGCAGAACCTAACATATGTCCTGCATCTCTAAATAACAAATCAACTCCACTCGCAATGGGGTGCCAAGTATTGTAGGGAATAGAAAAGAATAAATCTAAAGCCGGGCCAACATCTTCTGGTCTATAGAGTGGAGTAAGCAAAGGCATTTGTTTCCTGGCCCTCCACTTATTGTCAAAGGCTGTATCTTTTTCCTGAATAGCCGCACTATCCGCAAGCATGATTGTGGCCAAATCATAGGTTGCATGTGTAGAAAAAATCTTTCCCTTAAATCCTTTTTTGACGAATTGGGGAATGTTGCCACAGTGGTCAATATGAGCATGGGAAAGAACGAGAATATCAACGTCTTTTGGCGAACAGGGAAATTCGGAATTTATATTTTCTGAGGCGAATTCCTCGCCTTGGTACAAGCCACAATCGAGCAGAATGGTTGGCCCCTTCTCGATTTCAAGCAGATGCATACTACCGGTGACAGTTTGAGTGGCACCAAAAAACTTTACTCGCATTTTTATTTTGCTTAATAGTAAACCGTTCGAAATTGCAAAATTCTATGGATCTGTTTCAGCCTAACTTTCCACCCCTTCTAATATTCCCTACCTTTACTTTTACAGAATGGCTACTGAACGCATCATAATGGGAATAGATCCCGGCACAAATATTACGGGCTATGGAATTATTCATTGTGAAGGAAAACAAATGAAGCTTATCGCCCTTGGCATTATTGATATGTCAAAAAAAGGGGGGGAACATACCGATAAATTGAAAAAAATTTTTGAACGAACGCTAAGTTTAATTGACGAATATAAACCGGATGAACTTGCAATTGAATCTCCTTTTTTTGGTAAAAACATTCAAGTCATGCTTAAATTAGGCAGAGCACAGGGGGTATCTATGGCAGCAGCCCTGTATCGGCAAATTCCAATTACGGAATATGCGCCTAAAAAAGTAAAAATGGCGATTACCGGAAATGGGAATTCGAGCAAAGAGCAGGTGCGGCATATGTTGGAAAGATTATTAAATTTTACCGACACAAAGGGACTGATTGATGCAACAGATGGACTTGCCTTAGCAGTATGCCATTTTTTTCAAAAAGGAAAAACGGGTGTTTCAAAAGCTGGCCCGAAACAAAAGAAATCCAGTAGCTGGAAAAGCTTTTTGGATGAACATCCTGAAAAGCGGAAAGATTAATTTTATTTAAGGGCTTCTCTTATTTTTTTGGCGGTAAGAGCTAAAGACTCCTCGCCGGGATTTATTCTTGGCCTTGAAAAAATTAAATCTGATTCAGCCTCAAGGGGAACCAAATGAATGTGGGCGTGAGGAACTTCCAAACCCAATACCACAACGCCTATTCTTTTGCAAGGAATCACTTTTTTTAATCCAATTGCAACATGTCTAGAAAACAATTGGAGGCCAATAAAAATCTCTTCATCGAGGTCAAATAAATAATCGACTTCTTTTTTGGGAATACAAAGGGTATGCCCCTCCTTGAGTGGGTTTACATCCAAAAAAGCGAGATAATCTTCTGTCTCAGCGATTTTATGACAAGGAATTTCACCGTTTACGATTTTTGAAAATAGAGAGGCCATATTTCTATTTTAAAGGGTGATTTCCAAAATTTCGA
The DNA here is from genome assembly GCA_043718485.1 of Bacteroidota bacterium. GTDB lineage: Bacteria > Bacteroidota > Bacteroidia > J057 > JADKCL01 > JAYSVQ01. Next base: position 3,105 of record JAYSVQ010000425.1, on the reverse strand, counting down.
AATTCAATTTTCCTGCTGGCACTTCAATTTCTGCAACTTCCCCAACCACTTTCCCTAACAGGCCTTTGGCGACCGGAGACTCGACAGAAATTTTTCCGGTTTTCAGGTCAGATTCATTGCCGGGAACCAAGGTGTATTTTACAATAAGATTATTCTTTAGATTTTTAACTTTCACGGTTGTGAGGATGGAAACCCTTGAAGTGTCGATTTGCGTTTCGTCGATCACGCGAGAAAACTTCAAATGCGATTCGAGGTCAGCAATTTTTGCTTCCAAAATTTTCTGAGCTTCCTTTGCAGCTTTATACTCTGCATTTTCCCTTAGGTCACCTTGTTCTCGTGCTTCCTCAATTGCAGCGGCCATCTCTTGCCTACCTTTTGTTTTCATAAGGTGCAGCTGATCCTTCAATTTCTTGAGACCTTCTTCGGTATAATAGTGTACATCAGACATAATCTTCTGCTTTTGATGCTTTGTAAAAATAAGACTGGATTGGCTAATAAGCCAATCCAGTCATTTGATAAAAAAAGTATTACAGGTCTATTCGAACCCCAATTGTATGGGTTCCGCTAAAGAAATAGGTAGACCTATAGCTATAATCAACTCCAACGTGAGAAATATAGTTTTTGCCGCTCTTAAAAGGAATATCCAGTGTGATTCCTGCTGCATGACCAGAAAAAGCCGTTTTCGTAGTTTCTTTGCTGGTAACCCCATTCTCATACAAATAAGAATATCTAAGATAGAGGTAATCTTTAAATGCTAATTCTAAGCCACCCGCGATTTGGTCATTTGAAAATGAATTTGAAACAAAAGAACCAAGTGGGGTAACCCGGAAAGAATGACCGAAATAAAAATCGTAAGAAATTCCGAAACATAGTTGAGATGGCATTTCATAAGTAGAGCCTACTCTTGATACTTGAGAAGAATAATTGGGATTGATGAAGGACCGCAACTTCAAACCATCACCCGTAAATCGCATGGTGGTTCCTAAATTACGAATACAAATACCCACTTTTAATCTGTCTGAATGGAGAGAATCTGTCTTTCCCATATTTGTGCGGTATTGCACACCTGCATCAAGCGCAACTCCAGAAGCAGAAGCATCGGGAATGGCTTCGTGAACCATTTTCAGGGTAGTGCCTACATAAATATGATCTGTAAATTTTTTGGCGAATGCGGCACCCATATTCAGAATGGTGGGGCTGAAAGTTCCTAAACCTCCATCGGGATTATCTTCTGTTGTTCTTTCAAAATCGCCCATATCGAAAGCATTGGCATAGAGTCCAATAACGCCTGCTTTCTTCAAGGCTTGTGAAAAACCAAAGGTATTGATACCAATATCAGAGCCTACCAACCACCGGCTATGGGCAAACACCAATTCGGTTCTGCGCGTGGTTGCCAAGCCTGCTGGGTTTGTGCCCAATGCTTCAATTCCATTTCCTGCGCCGTAATTCATACCGTTGAGGCTAGAACTTCTCCCCCAGGAATTGATGAGCAATTGTGTGGCCCCGGCCTGCCCTGCCCTTTCAGGATTTCCTGCAAAGGCAAAAGGACTTGTGCTGAGGGCGATTGCCAATAATATATAGAGCTTCTTCATTTTTTTTCTGTAGTAATCAGAATGAATTGAGATCAATTTCAGGCATGATGCCAAAGAACTTCAGAATTTTTTCACCTAAATCCCCGGCATCGAAATGAATGAGGTAAACCCCGCTTGCTACGGGAACCCCGCTTTCATTTTTCAAATCCCACTCTTGTTGAGGTGAATTAGAATCTTTGTTGTAGGTACGAATAAGTGTGCCATTCAATGTAAAAATTCTAATTGAAACCTTTTGAGGAAGGTTGGTGAATTTAACGGTTGTTTGAATTTGAGAAGTTTCATAGCGAGAAAATGCATAATAAGGATTAGGCACCACCTTGATCAACTCCATCACCGACTTCTTAGCCACATTATCTACATTGTTTTGAGCTGCAATTTCACTTGTTTCAAATGTGAAGATTGGATAATCGGTAGTGTTTATTCGTGAACCAAAAGGCTTTGAAACTCTAAATGATAATCTAGCGCGAGTCGGCATATTTCTCGGATGCTTAAATTGATAAGAGGTGGCTACCATTGGAATGCCGACCCAAGCGACGTCTTTAAAAACATCCTTCAGTTTTACCGTATCTCCGTTTGCAAGTCTAAACATAGCGCCCGTTGATTGCGTGGCCCCTCCTATTGGGTCAATATTTCCAACAGAAAGGCCCGGTTTGATACTCGCGCATTCATCATATCGGGTATTGGAAACCCAAACATAATGACGACCGCCTACTCTATCCAATGCCGTACCATAACTACCGGTTGGATTCCAAATCAGGTCATTTCCATTGTTTATCAAATCCCAGCTTGATTCTCCAAAAAAGATATTGAGGCGTTCCCCTGTGTTTAGATTGATTGCATAGCCGGGAAACCATCCCCAACCTTGAGAGGCAAGATCTAAAGCTCCTGATATTACGTTACCTGAAATATCAACTCCATTTGCCCAACGAGCAGTCATTGGCCTTGCCCCCCCAGTTCCTCCATTTCCTAAATTTTTGTTAGGCGTAGTTTCAACAACAACACATCGTGACCACATAGAAGAGTCTGGCGTGAATACAATATCGATATCTGGCAAATTATCTAAATTAGTAACAACATCTGGTTTCATTACTTCAGATGCGGGAATTAAGCCAATATTAATTGCAGGGCCAATGACTCCACTTCCATTATTAAAACCTCTGGCTAAACAATAGGGTGACCAAGTCCCGTCTTGAATTCCTTCGTAAACCTGATTTCTATCGTACAGGCGATTGGTTTTGTGATACGTTTTTTCATTGTCATAACCCTCCTGGCTTCCAGAAAGAATCCAGTTCCAATCGTTGAAAGCCTTATCGGATTCATCATCCCCTAATCCTAATAACCAAGGTTTGGTATTGTCATCGTAAACCAAAGTTGAGCCGATAAAACCGTTTTCAATTGTGTCGCCACCTAAAATTCCATCTTCAACAGATATTGAAATTCCGTGGCCAGCCACCACTCTTTCTGTACCGGCCATAGGCAGAGGTTTGAGCGAAACTACAGCCCCATTTAAGGT
>JAYSVQ010000424.1:0-3892 GCA_043718485.1 Bacteroidota bacterium | reverse complement strand
TAAAATGCTGTCATTGTCAGAATCAGAATCCAGGTAATCGGGTAGTCCATCCCCATCGAAATTACTTAATGTAAATGGAACGCCGCCATTACTAGGGTCATAACGGTTATCCCAACCATCCCCATCGGTATCCGAACCAAAGGGCGCTCTATATCCCAAAGTAGTTTGCATTTCAATATTGTCGATGATTCCATCCCCATCTGAATCTCTATCCCGATAATTTCGGTTAGGGTCAGAATCACTGTTTGGAATTGGTAAAGGACTCAACAATAATGCATCCTTTATTCCATCAAAGTTTACATCTGTAAATCCATCAACCCTGCCATCATTATTCGCATCAACTCCACCTGCTTCTAAGATATCCGGGTATCCGTCTGCATCAGCATCAAGGTCAAGATAATCTCTGCCGCCTGTTAAATCTGTATTTGGCAAGGTGTAAATAGTAACGCCTGATTCAGCAAATGTTTCAACACTGTTTGGCATTCCGTTTGCGCCCACAGCTCCACCCACCCGGCCAGTTCCGGAAACATACCCAGGCGGACTAATGCCTGCATTTCCTTCAATCGCATCAGGAATTCCATCGTTATCTGAGTCAAGGTCTAAGTGGTTAGAAATACCATCTCCATCGAAATCAAAAGCAGAACAAACGCCCAAAATGAGGCCCCCGCAACCAGCAAAATTTGCATCTGCATAGTTTGGTATTCCATCCAAATCTGCATCTGCTGATGGGTCAAAACCGCCTCCTACTTCAATAATGTCTGTTATGCCATCGTTATCGTCATCTATATCAATGTTATCAGGGATACCGTCGCTATCTGAATCTGGGAAGCGAACCAATACATAATAAGTACCCGTATCACAATAGGCAGGAAAAACACCACATGAACTCACCAAACCGGTATCACAAATAATATATCGTATAGAATCTGTGCCTATAAAAGTGGGTGAGGGTGTGTAAGTAATACTTTGGTTAGGGTTGAGCACAAAAGTTCCCAAGTTTGCAGTAGGATTTGGGCCTAATAAAGCGGTTACATTAAATGGGTCAAGATTTGGGTCGGAATCATTTGCCTTAACTGTCTTTGTAATGGTTTGCCAAGGTGCAATTGTGTCTCGGTCGTTTATCGCAATGGGAGGTGCAGGATAGGGAACAATGGGCACAGCGATAGAGCTAAAAGATTCTAAAGCGCAAGAATTTGCTACCGTAATGGTAATAATACAAGTATCAACATTTGCAACGTTTGGAGGAATAAATAGGGTAGAAGCGCTGGTTGGATTTGTAAAAGTTCCACCACAAGTTGATGACCATGCATACGTAAAATTTCCCCCTCCGCTTCCTTGATTTTGAGCGGTAACAGAAACTAATGTTGGGCAGGTGGCTACAAAGAAACTGGGCACATTTGCATTTAGAATTGGGGCCCTATCTGCTGGGGCCAAAAAGCAAAAATTCATGAATGCTCGTTTTGCACCTATTGATTCTGCAGCGGCTCCACCATTGTGTTGGTGACCGGCCTCATACATTATCATACCACCTCTTGGGTCACCTTTGGCACGGCCAAAGGCTAATGCTGCAGCTGGTCCGGGGCTTAAAGAGGGAACCTGGCCATGATCGGGATCAATAATCGCCACATTGGTCGTGGGTCGCCATCCACCGGTTTGAGGTAAGTAAATTCTCTCAGAGCCGGCTTGTAAGGCACCATCAATTGAACCCATAAATTGCATAAAAGGGGAATCGTGGCTGTTGTAATTGTAAGGCGGAATTCCGGCGGCATGGTTCCCAAAATGAATTGCACCATTTTGCGTGAGAAAATTTAGTTTTTGGGAAGGATTGCCTGGATTAGTTACATTTTCTAAAACTGAAACGGCATGGCATGCAGCCCATAACCAACCATTACAGCCTCCTGAATCAGGTGATTGTGTCCAATTGTATAAGTTTCCATGGTTAGCCCAAGTTGGATCGGCATGTGGCATTACGAAAATATCGTCGCAACAGGTTAATGCCCAGGGGTATCCGTATTTGTAGGCCGTTGATGGAATGCCAGCCTCAATAAGGTATGCAACTGCAATTCCCCCGGTTTGCCAGTCCATCGTCCAGGTTGGAAAAAAGTTTAAGGTCTCATAAACCGGTACTGTTATTTGTGAAGTTGTGGTCGTTCCAACAACGCCTTGGGCAATAAAATTATTAATCGATGCGTCTACGGCTGCAGTGCGGTATTGAGCCGGAACAATAAAAGGGCCTGCCTTATAATCAACTCCATTATAAGTAAAATCAGTCCCATCCTTTATTTTTCCGGGATTAATGATCCATTTTACGTGAACCTTATGGGTTTTTACTAATTCATAAACCAAACCATAGGGTTTTAAACTATTTCCGGCCGTCGCAGGAATTACACTCATATTTATAATGAATGATCCCGAAGGCATGGTTTCCCATGTGGTTGATTTCCCTGTAGTTAGTATGAAAAAACAGAGCAGAACAAGACAACCAAGTTGTCGATAGAACATTGTGTTAGTTGGTTTTTAGTTGGGTTGGAAAAGGAAGATAAATCAACACCTCACTTTTACCAACGTTCAAAAATAGGTTATTAACACCGATATGTCAAGTTTAATACGTAAGATTCAACCTGTTTTTCAGGTATTTGGTCGAAATAAGTGTTAATAATTAGGTGTTTTACTAATAAATCCGCTATTTTTTGCCATATTCATTATGTAATTATTTTTTAATTTCTCAGGAATGTACCATGTCTTATTCACACTTAAGGTTGTTTTCATCGAATCAGGGAGGTTATCTACTTCCATAAGAACCACTTTTTTAAGAAATTAAATTTCTCAATCGAGTGATAATTCAGGCTTGTCCAAATTTTATGGGACGACCAGAACCTGATTTTCATTTATGGTTAATATTTGTGCAATTTTTTCATTCCATTTATTTGCCAACCGAATTAAATTTCAAGTCAAACAAGAATAAAAAGCATTTTTTATGAATATTAGATAGGAAAGGGTCTCTATCATCGGTTTAAGTAAAGGGTGCGAAATTTCCAATTGAACGCTATTTAAAGAGTTTGAAAAAAATAAGGTCTTACAAGAACTTGAGCATTAGGTGTAAAGGCGTATTTTGCCATCCTTTCCCTTTTATTTTTACCCTTTACTGGTCTCAGATTCCATCCCTTTCGGGCAGTGCATTACCAAATTTCCAACATCATCCTCATTCCTCGCGTTTTTGTATCTTGTGCCCTATTTTAATCAGAAGACATGGCAGCATTATTAGACGGAACCCTTAAGGGAAAATCAAGGGGGTGGAATGAGAACCGAAGCAAAGACACTTGGATTATTTTTAGAATAATGGCAGAATTTGTTGAAGGGTTTGAAACCATGTCAGCAATTGGGCCATGCGTTTCTATATTTGGCTCGGCCCGTACAAAACCCGGGCATCCCTACTATGAACTTGCCGTTGAAACGGCAAAGAAATTAACCGAAAATGGTTTTGGTGTAATTACCGGTGGTGGCCCCGGTATTATGGAAGCAGGAAACAAAGGCGCAAAAGAAGCTGGCGGTACCTCTGTCGGTCTGAATATTGAACTTCCCTTCGAGCAAGAACCAAATCCTTTTATTGACAAAGATAAAAGCATCGACTTTAATTATTTTTTTGTGCGCAAGGTAATGTTTGTAAAATATGCGCAAGGTTTTATTGTGCTGCCGGGTGGCTTTGGAACCCTTGATGAATTGTTCGAGGCATTGACTTTAATTCAAACCAAAAAAATTCACCCTTTTCCGGTTGTACTCGTGGGTAAAAAGTTTTGGGGCGGAATGTATGATTGGATGATGGAAACCGTAATGCACGAAATGAATTATATCTCACCCGATGACAAGGAACTCTTTGGCTTGGTAGATACCG
>JAYSVQ010000423.1:0-12329 GCA_043718485.1 Bacteroidota bacterium | reverse complement strand
CGTTTTTGCGCAGGCAAATATTTAAGGGTTTGTAAGGTGTATGTAGCCTTTAGGAATGCTAACTTTAAAGCCCATTCGAGCGAATGTTAAAACGGGCGAGAACAGTATTTGAGGGAATTTATTTTTCCTTACCCATTCAATTGATTGTCTTTCAGGTGAGAGACAATAAGTCTATTTTGGTATGGTGGCTATTGTTGTTTCTTATGGTAAACAACTCACTTGGCACCGGCTTTGGCCTCCCCTTTTTGTTTTTGGAACCCGAGTATTTGGGGCAAACCAGTTTTTGGAGCATGCTCTTGATGGGTGCCGGACTTGCCGCCTTTTTTGCTTCCTACCAAATTGCGATTTATGTGCTAGACAGTTACCGGTTTCACTTTCTTGCACTTGAAGAAAATCCTTTTCATATTTTCTACATTAACAATTCCATTTTACCTGCTTCATTTATCCTTTTCTATACCTATAAGTTTATTGCCTTTCAAATTTACATTGCAGGCACTTTTACTTCCCTTATTTTTTGGGAAGTTGCAGGCCTCTATTTGGGCCTTGTCGCAATGCTCTTTTTGATTGCGCTTTATTTTTATCTGACCAACCAAAATATTTTCAAGGTCTTTGGAATGGCCATTGCTCACGAATTAAAAAGGCCAAAAACAATCATCAACAAGGCAAAGTCAAGCATGAATGTGCGCAACCGGATTGATAGTTATTTTAAAGGAAATTTTTCAATTGAGCATGTTGACAAAACCCTTGCGCCCGATTTCAGGTCATTGGTTCGTATTCTGAATCAAAATCATGGCAACGCTTTATTTTTAGAGTTGATGCTCCTTATCTCAATTATTGCGTTGGGCTTAGGAGAAGACATACCCTTTTTGCAAATACCTGCGGGGGCAAGTGTTTTACTAACGTTCTCGGTTTTTTTAATGTTTGTAGGTGCCTTTACCTTTTGGTTTCGAAAAATTGGGCCCCTCGCTTTTGTCATCATTATCTTGGCTTTAGTTAGCTTAGACCGTTTTGGCTTTTTTGATGGAAGACATCAGGCGCTTGGGATGAACTACGATAAAATTGAACCCTACACCGCCGAAACCTTGAATCGACATACCTCAGAACATACCTTATATTCTGATTATTTAAATACCGTAACGATTCTCAACAAGTGGAAAGATAGCTATCAAGCTTTTCATGGAGTAAATAAAAAACCGAAAGCGATTTTAGTTTGCGTTTCAGGTGGGGGGCTTCGGTCTTCTTACTTTACTTTTCGGTCGATTCAAATTTTAGACAGCATGAGCCATGGTGCCTTTTTTGACCACACAAGAATGATTTCGGGCGCATCGGGTGGCATTTTAGGTGCCTCTTATTTTCGGGAATTATATTGGTTGAACAAGCGTGGTTTAACCGAAAATATTTACGAAAAATCAAAATCAGACCCTATCGTAAAAGATTTGTTGAACCGCATCGCATTTAAGATCGTGTCGGGCATTTTTCTGCCCCATTTAAGCGAAAATATTGGGAGCCGAAGTTATGCGAGCGATCGTGGCTATTCTCTCGACGATCAGGTGATGGCTAATATTCCGTTGCTACGAAATCGCAGGTTGGGCGATTACACCCAACCTGAAAGTGAAGCTTTGATACCCATGCTCATTATGTCGCCGGTCATAATAAACGATGGCAGAAAATTATTCATTTCTTCTACACCTGTTAGTTACATGACTCGCACCGTTAATCCCAGTGAAGGGGTAGGATTGGGTGTAACCGGCGTTGAATTCAGGCGATTTTTCAAAAACCAAGAGCCGGATAGTTTATTGTTTGTTACTGCCTTTAGAATGAATGCTTCTTTTCCGGGTATCACGCCTTTTGTTTCCTTGCCTTCAGAACCGCCCCTTAAATTAATTGATGCGGGGGTTGCAGATAATTTCGGAATTACGGTTGCTATGCGTTTTCTATATGTGTTTCGGGAGTGGTTTGCCGCCAATACCGAAGGGGTTATGATTTTGCAAATCAGAGATACCGAAAGGGAAACGGTTGCCAGAAATTACCATAAGAAAAGTCTCATTGGCAAAATGATGGATCCCTTGGGGGCATTTTATAACGCTTATACCCAAAGCAGAGATTTGGCAAACGAAGATTTTTTGAACTTTAGCGGCGGCTTATTCAAAGGCAAACTGCAATTTACCAGTATTCAATATGTTCCTGAAGACTCTGCCGGAACAAAAGCCTCTTTGAGTTGGCATTTAACGGCGAGAGAGCGCGATTATATTGAGCATAGCACCCGACAACCCCGAAACCAAGAGGTGTTTCAATATGTCACGGATTGGATAAAGAATGCAGAAAAAGGGGGTATCGGCCACTTTAGCTTTAGGATGGAAGAAAGGGATTCAGCGACGGGAAAATAAATTGTATTTTAAAATGCAATAAATAGCGCGGAAACCGTCTTTCCAATTTATTTTTTTCCCTTCGGCATACGTCCGCCCATAATAAGAGATTCCAACTTCATAGATTCTAATGTTGGCTAAGCGCGAAATTTTTGCGGTTACCTCCGGTTCAAAACCAAAACGATTTTCTTTCAATTTAATTCCGCGAATGATGTCGCCCCGAAACATTTTATAGCAAGTTTCCATATCCGATAAATTTAGATTGGTAAACATGTTTGAGATAAAGGTGAGTATCTTATTTCCAATGGAATGCCAGAAAAATAAGATCCTATGGGGCTTGCCTCCAATAAACCGGGAACCATAAACAACGTCTGCAAAACCATCTAACATGGGCCTAAGTAAAAGATTCCACTCTTGGGGATCGTATTCTAAATCTGCATCTTGAATAATGACAAAATCTCCCCTCGTTTCAGAAAATCCGGTACGAAGCGCGGCACCCTTTCCCTTATTCACCTCATGTGAAAAAAAACGAAGTGGAGCCTGAGGATGGTCAAGCAGATATTTTTCAATAATGGCTTTTGTTTCATCCTTAGAACAGTCATTCACCACGACTACCTCTTTCTCAACCCCTTCGAGCAGAGATACATTTATAATACGGTCAAGCATAGAAGAGATGGTTCTCTCCTCATTATAAACCGGAACTACGATTGAAAGAGTAGGCATTCAGGCAATTGATTTGTCAAAAATAGAAAAAATCAGGCAAAGGCATTCTAATGAAATTAAACCGCCTTTACCCTGCTCACTCCCATAAAGATTGAGGTTCCCCTCTTTCCCAAACTAGGCTTCCTATTTTTTCTGAAAGTTTTGATAAAACCTCAAACATGGCATCGTATCGTTGTTGGGGATGGGGAGACGAAAAATGACCCGGCTCAATATAACAAATTCGATTTCCTTTCAATTCAATTTTGCCAGTCTTGTTATGGGTCTTCCAAAATTTGAGCAAGATTTCGCATTCCACTTCACTAAAGACAATTTCATTGAACCGAGCATGAGGCCCTTCAATCTCAAATGATTCGGCAAACTCTTTTTCAGCATCCTGTGAAATAATTTCATCGCTCAAGCCCTGAATTCGGTTTAGGGAAATCGGCTTTACCTCAAATTTACCGCCGCCTGGATTATGGCAAACCAGTTGAATCTCTGTCGTCGGAAATTCATTGTTATGCGAATCTATACACTTAATTCCAGCTTTGAAGGTTTTATAATACCCTTCGGCCAAGGCTATGGTGTGTTGAAAATAATAAACTTTTTCGTCTTTGAATAAAAGGCCCAATTCATCTGCATATTTTTTTAGTTCTTCTCTGGTTTTATTTCTGCGCCTTTTTCCGGATAAGTTGGCGTAAATACCGATTCCAAAAGTAAATGCAATTCCGATTGCAATACCTAATCCGCTAACCATTTGAATCTTGTGCGATTGCTGTTAGCACTACATGAAAAATAAAAGTGGCAACCGGAAAAACAAATGAAATCATTCCGGATATGCGGCCCCGATTGCCTTTGGGTCTAAAATATTCTTCAACCACATTTGGCAACTGCAGGGTAATAAAGAACAAAAGAAACAGGCCGGCAAGAATGGGATAATTTTGGGTGTAGGTCATTTTTGTCTGTATCATTTGTGAATCGAGAAGCAACAAACACCAGAGGCAAAAATAAACAGACAGCAAATAAACCATGTGAAAAAATTCGCCGAGCCAGACCCTGAAAATATTTACTTTATTTTTTTCACCATATTCAGGATTTAAAAGAGAAGCACGTACCCAAAATTCAAATGCCATCGCATAGCCAACCAAAAGAATGAGTACAAAATCAGAGGCACGTAACCAGCCAAGTCCTTTTGTAACGAGTGTAATCACAATAAAAGAAACTACAATTCTCAAAAGAAAAGAAATGCTCAGCCACCAGGGAATCGCTGCTTCTCTTAGTTCATCAGAGGCATAAATAAAAGAGGCCTTATAATGCGTTGCACCGATTTCAAGAAAAATGGAAGCAAATAATACAATCCCTAAAATGTGAAAGAAGTTAGGATTCGCCAATTGAGCTTTAAAAAGGGTGGGCGGAATGCTGGCCGCCAGAACCGCAAAAATTATATTGACGGAAGCGAATTTGTGGCGAATCAGAAATCGGGTGAAGTTTCCCATTCCTCAAAATTATAAATGAAATGACATAAAAAAAGGGAAGCGATGCTTCCCTTTTCGATTAAATTCAAATTTTAATAACAATACTCGTTCTTTTCGATGAGCGTATTTGCGATTTGGCGTCTCAAGTCACGGGTATTTATGGGCGAAACCTTGGTGAAACGCTTTAATCCCATGAGCAACATGCGTTGAGTATCACCCTCTGCAAATGCGTTAATGCCATCTTTTCCTGATTTGCTGATGCGGTCTGCCGCATCATAGACAAAAACTTTTGTCATCGCAATTTGGTCTGCACATGCAACTTCACCCCTCATCTGAATGAGCTTTTGGGTTCTGAGCATCACCGATTCAGCTGCATAGGCTTGAATGGCAATATCTGCTATGTGCATGATGATTTCTTGCTCCTTTTCTAGGTTCTGCATGAATTTCTGAACCGCCGCACCTGAAACAAGAAGAATGCATTTTTTGAAATTGCTGATGGCCTTCATTTCGGCGCTGAAAACATTTCCCTCATTATCATCTGAAAAAGAAGGCGCAGACATCATCTCATTTTGAACGGCCATAATTGCGGGCATCAGATTGATTTGCCCTTTCAAAGCCCTTTTGAGCATCATATCAACCATGAGTAAGCGATTGATTTCATTTGTACCCTCAAAAATTCTGTTGATTCTTGAATCCCGATAGGCCCGATCCATCGGGTAATCGGCTGAATATCCATTTCCACCAAAAATTTGAACGCCTTCATCCACAACATAATCCAGCACTTCTGAACCGAATACTTTTAATCCGGCACATTCAATGGCGTACTCTTCTGCACCGCCCAGTAAGCCCTCTGCGAAAGTACTGCCCTGGGCCATGAGCTCATGTTCCTTGTCCTGAATTTGTTTGCTTGCGCGATAGGTAGCCGAGTCTAGCGTGTAAACCCGAATGGCCTGCTCAGCTAACTTATGTTGAATGGCACCAAAACTTGAAATGGAAACTCCAAACTGATGGCGCTCATTTGCATATTTAATAGATTCTGTAACGGCTTTTTTACTTCCACCCAAAGCGGCAGCAGCAAGTTTTATTCTGCCGATATTGAGAATATTAAAAGCAATTTTGTGGCCTTTACCGATCTCACCCAAAATATTTTCAACCGGAATTTTTACATCGGCAAAAAATACCGCGCGCGTTGAAGAACCCTTTATTCCCATTTTATGTTCTTCTTCACCTAAAGATACCCCGGGCGTTGTTGCCTCAACCAAAAATCCGGTGAAATGCTGGCCATCAATTTTTGCGAAAACGGTAAAGAGGTTAGCAAAACCCCCATTCGTAATCCAAATTTTTTGGCCATTTATAAGATAGTGTTTTTTATCATCTGTTAAAACGGCTGTAGTTTTTGCTGCAAGGGCATCAGAACCCGAACCGGGCTCGGTAAGGCAATACGACGCTTTCCATTCACCAGAAGCTAGTTTCGGAAGGTACTTTTTCTTTTGTTCTTCTGTGCCGTAGTACAATAGCGGAAGTGTGCCAATTCCGGTATGTGCGGCAAACGCGACTGCAAAAGAATGCCCTGCACCTAATTTTTCGGTCATTAACATACCGGTTAGAAAATCCATTCCCATTCCCCCATACATCTCAGGAACGTTTGCGCCCATCAATCCTAATTGTCCCGCTTTATCCAACAATCCGGGCATCAATTCCAAATGTTTCATAGAATCGATTTCAGTGAGCTTGGGATGCACCTCTGTCGCCAAAAAATCTTCACATGTTTTAGCAATCATGTTTTGCTCTTCGCTCGCTTCTTCAGGAATAAAAATACTGGAAGGGTCTGTTTCCTTAATGAGGAATTCACCGCCGTTTAAATTTGTTTTTTCTGCCGTAATCATAATCGTTGTATGTTAATCGATGTAAAAATGCTGTTAATTCAATAATTCAATAATGCCTGCAACGCCTTGTCCACCGCCTACACAAGCGGTAACCATACCGTATTTCTTTTTACGGCGACGCAATTCATTTAAGGTTTGAATGGTGAGTTTGGTTCCGGTACATGCTAAAGGATGTCCGAGTGCGATTGCGCCCCCGTTTACATTTAGCGTTTCTTTGTTTAATCCGGATTCTTGAATCACGGCCAGGGCTTGCGCAGCAAAAGCTTCATTCAATTCAACTAAATCAATATCTTGAAGATTCATTCCTGCCATCTTTAATGCACGTGGAATCGCTTTAATAGGGCCAATGCCCATAATTCTTGGGTCAACACCTTCTACTCCATATGAAACCAAGCGGCCAATGGGCGTTACATTCAACTCTTTCACCATTCGCTCAGACATAAGCAATACAAAGGCAGCACCGTCACTGGTTTGTGAAGAATTGCCGGCGGTTACGGTTCCATTTGCAGAAAATACAGGTCGTAGTTTAGCGAGTGCCTCAATATTGGTGTCTTTTCTTGGCCCTTCGTCTGTATCCATAATAAAAGAATTTTCTTTTCTCTTATTATTCTCAACCGTTATTTCCTTTACATCGAAGGGAACAATTTCATCCTTAAATTTTCCGCTTTCAATTGCAGCAATCGCTTTTCGGTGAGAATGAAAGGAAAACTCATCCTGATCTTCTCTTTTGATTCCATAATCCTTTGCTACTTCCTCTGCGGTTTGACCCATTCCATAATACCACTCCGGATGCTTATCCGAAATTTGATAATTCAATGCGGTTTTATACCCTACTGTCGGTACCAAAGACATGGATTCTGCGCCACCGGCAACGATGCACTCGGCCATGCCTGCCCGAATTTTTGCAACACCCATTACAACCGATTCAAGACCCGAACCGCAATAGCGGTTTATCGTTACGCCGGGCACATTTACAGGCAAAGAAAGAAGGCTGATGATTCTTGCGATTTGCAATCCTTGCTCTGCCTCAGGTACTGCACAACCCACAATTAAATCCTCGACCCTGGCAGGGTCTAATTGAGGCATAGATGCCATGAGCTTTTTAATAACTCCCGCCGCCAAATCATCTGGGCGCATGTACTTGAAACCGCCTTTTCCGGCTTTACCCACTGCGGTTCTGTAACCGGCTACGATGTATGCTTCTTGCATGATTTTTTATTTTTTTGAGGGATGAATCCCGTTTGTTTTAAATGATTAAAAAAATTGTTCGTCTTCTAATAAATTAGTTGCGCAAAGGCTTTCCTGTTTTGAGCATCGTTTGAATGCGGTCGAGCGTTCTTTTTTCTCCCATGAGGGAAAGAAAAGCTTCGCGCTCCAAATCGAGCAGGTATTGCTCGCTCACAAACTGCGTTCCGGTAAGGTCACCCCCGCACAAAATCCAGGCGAGTTTTCTTGCAATAAAAGCATCATATTCAGTTATGTAGCCTGCGGCTTGCATAGAGCCCAGACCAGCATAGGCAAGACCGAGGCCAGTGCGGCCCGTCACGCGCACATCTTTGCGCTGTATCGGCATCTGATACCCTTCTGAGGCAAGGCGCAAAACTTCTGTTTTGGCATCTTTCAATTGCCTAGCTTTATTCATGGTGATGGTATCGCTTGCACGCAAAAGATTCAAACCAATGGCCTCGTGTGCCGAAGTCGCAACCTTTGCCTGACCAATGGTAAGAAAAGCGTTGCGCATATCGTTGAGTTCCACATCCCCTTCTTTATACGAATCACTTAATCGCAACACCATTTCCTTTGAGCCTCCGCCTCCC
Source organism: Bacteroidota bacterium (assembly GCA_043718485.1). Classification (GTDB taxonomy): domain Bacteria; phylum Bacteroidota; class Bacteroidia; order J057; family JADKCL01; genus JAYSVQ01. Next base: position 4,086 of record JAYSVQ010000423.1, on the reverse strand, counting down.
GGAATTAATCCCACGCCGACTTCAACCAAACCGATATAGGTTTCTGCCGCCGCGACTACATGGTCTGCATGCATCGTCATTTCGCAACCTCCGCCTAAAGTGAGGCCGTGTGGGGCAACCACAACCGGAATCGATGAATAGCGCACACGCATATTTGTATTTTGAAATGCCCGAACGGCAAAATCAATTTCATCAAACTCTTGCTCGAAACCCATCATGAGAATCATGGCGAGGTTTGCGCCTGCGCTAAAATTCGTAGCCTGATTTCCTATCACGATTCCTTGCCAGCCTTCTTTTTCTGCGCGGTCAATTGCTTTGTTAATTCCTTCCACCACTTCACCCCCAATGGCATTCATTTTGGTGTGAAATTCAACTCCCATTACGCCATCACCCAAATCAAAAAGCGAGCAACCACTGTTTTTCCAGACAACTTTGGTTTTACGAATTGCGTCGAGCATAATCAGCGATTCTGTGCCGGGAATTACCTGATACGATTTGCTTGGTATATCATAGTACAAGCGTTTACCGTTTTCGTATGTGTAAAAAGTTTCATTTCCGGCAGCCAAAAATTCTTCAATCCAATTCGCAAAAACCAGTCCCGCTTTTTTGCCTGCTTCATATGCTTTTTTCACACCTAAAATATCCCAAGTTTCAAAAGGACCAATATCCCATCCGAATCCGGTTTTTAGACCATCGTCAATTCTAAAAATATCGTCTGAAATTTCTGGAATTCGATTTGAGACATAAGCGAATAAAGGAAGGGAAGTTTTTCTAAATAATTCCCCGCCCTTGTCTGCTACATTGTAAAATATTTTTAACCGATCGCTCAAATTATCCATCGGTTTTGTTTGGTCCAAACTAGGAATTTTTACTTTTGGCGAAGGGCGATACTCCATCGTATGCAAGTCCAAACCCATGATTATTCTATTCCCTTCAGCGTCTTTACTTTTTTTGTAAAACCCTTGTCCGGATTTGTCGCCATACCATCCTTTTTCAACTACTGCTTCGAGACATGATTTTTTGCCGAAAAGCGAATTGTATTCATCCTTCGGTAAATTTTGATGAAGTCCCTTTTTTACTTTGAGGGCAGTATCGATTCCAATTAAATCACAAAGGCGAAAAGTGCCTGTATTGGGTTTGCCGGTTGCAGAACCTGTTAATTTATCCACCTCTTCTATGGTTAAATCAAGCTCTTCAGCCACTTCCAGCACTTTCATGAGCGCAAAAAGGCCAACCCGATTAGCGATAAATGCAGGCGTGTCTTTACATAAAACCATTTGTTTTCCTAATCTCAAATCCCCGAAATACATCATGAAATTCACAATTTCAGGGTCGGTATATTGAGTAGGAATAATCTCTAATAAACGCAAATACCGCGGTGGATTAAAGAAGTGCATTCCAAAGAAATGTTTCTGAAAATCTTCGGTTCTTCCTTCACTCATCATGGTAAGGGGAATTCCCGAAGTGTTAGATGCAATTAGGGAACCGGGTTTTCGCAATTTTTCGATTTTGTCGAACATTTGCTTTTTAATTTCCAGGTCTTCAATAATGGCTTCGAGTACAAGATCGCAATCTTTTATCTTGGCTAAGTCATCATCAAAATTTCCAACGGTGATTCGCTTTGAAAATTCCTTTTCATACAAAGGCGAAGGGCTTGATTTTATTACTCCATTCAGGGAATCGTTTACGATTCTATTTTTAAAAGCGGTTGATTCTTTGGAAACGCCTGCTGCCTTTTCACTTTCTGTTAAGTCTCGAGGAACGATGTCGAGGAGTAATGCAGAAATGCCAATGTTTGCGAAATGGCAGGCAATTCTGGAACCCATTACACCTGAGCCAAGAATCGCTACTTTTTTTATGTTTCTTTTCATGGATGTTGAAGCGGAAAAAGTGGATTGTGGGATTGACGAATGAATAGTGCCTCCAAAGGCCTCTTGCTTTTCGTTTGTATTACTTTGTACTCTTGCCATAAAATACTTGACTATTAAACTAATGATTTTGTTTTTTCTGCCAGATTGTAAATCGTTTCCAGGGATTCAAAAAAAATAGCCAGCTCTTGTTGAGAAATTTTTTTCTTCACCAATTTGTCAAACTTGCTTACGGTTGAAATCGCCTGATTTTTTTTACTTATACCCAGATCTGTAAGATGGATTCGAACAGAACGACCATCTTTCTCATCAGGCTTACGGAAGATTAATTTTTGCGCCTCCATTGATTTTAACAAGCGTGTTAAACTTCGGGGCTCCATGCCGAGAAGGGGGGCAATTTTGGTCGCTGCTGTTCCTTTCGTCTCATGAATATTAAGGAGCACAAAACCCACACTTACGGATATGCCATTTTCCAACGCCATAGGACTGAACATTTTTGAAATGGCCAGCCAGGTAACCTTCACATCAAATCCAACCGAATTTCCGGTAAGAACTTTTTTCTGTTCTGCCGCCTGTTTAAGTGTTTTGGAAGTGGAATTGTTATGCATGCATACAAATTTGCAAAAGGAAGCAATATTGAGCAAGAACTTTCTAAACGACTGAATAACAAACAGGTAAAACACTTAGGCCCTAAAATCAGGGTTTTTAAGGAGTCCATACCGCTTTTCAAGGCTTTGAAGCCAAAAATTAAAATCCTTGCCGCTTTAACCTAAATGTCGACCGAGAGATTCCTTTTTACCCTTTTTTGCCCTAAAAATAAATTGGACCCACTATTTTATAAAGTCTTGATTATCAATTAATAAAATAATTTTGGGAGGAAAAATTATTCTCATTTCCTTTTGACCTCAAATTAAATTACACTTCAGGCTTGATTTCTATCCATTGGGAATGGAATTTATGGCTGTTCTTGTTAAAATTCTGAACTTTTCATTCGTAAAATCCAATTGATGCCGAATTTCCGATCCGTTTTTTTTGTCTTCACCCTCGTATTGGGAATTTTGTGTATTTCTGGAAATCAACTTCGGGCAGAGGGAACACCAGAAAAAATACCTTACAAATTTTCATTCACAGAAAATAAGGGGCAGTGGCCGGAATGGGTTCATTACCAAGCCGAGATTGTACAAGGCTGGCTTTACCTGGAAAAAGGACGATTCACATTTAATTTTTATGATGGTGTAAATCTTCACGATAAGGCTTTGCATCATTCTCAGCCGAATGACAATGGGCTACTTCAATGCCACTCCTTCCGCCTTCATTTTGAAGGGTCAAACCCGAATGCGCTTGTGGAGGCAGGCGCGCCTAAAACCGAGTATCGAAATTACTTTTTAGGAAACGATACGAAGAAATGGGCGGGCGGGTGCAGAGAATTTTCTTCTGTTCGTTATATCGATTTATATCCCGGAATTGATTTGATATTTCATGCCGGGGCTGAAATGAAGTATGAATTTATACTCAAGCCCGGCGCAGATCCTTCCCTTATCAAAATAAAATATGAAGGGGTTGATGGATTAGAGAAAACAAAAGCCGGTTGGCGAGTAAAAACTTCATTGGGCTATTATGAAGAGGGAAACCTATCTGCTTGGCAGGAAGCAAACAAAGAGATACTCCCGTTGGAAATGAACATGAAGGTTAAGGGCAATACACTTTCTTTTGATTTTCCGGCAGGCTTTGACCCCAAATTACCCCTTATCATTGACCCTACTTTGGTTTTTTCAACCTACATGGGTTCAACCATTGACAATTGGGGGCACACCGCTACTTATGACGAATCCGGCAATATGTATGCAGGGGGAATCGCATTCGGAACGGGCTATCCAACCACCCTTGGCGCTTATAATGTTAATTACAATTTCGGGGCACGAGACATTTCCATTACCAAATTAAATCCCAATGGTACGGCTCGTTTATACTCAACCTATTTGGGTGGAAACAATTTGGAACAACCTTATAGTTTAATTGTAAATGACTCAAACGAATTGTACATATTGGGCACAACCAATTCTGTGGATTATCCGGGAATCAATTCATTTGACAATACGCATAATGGGGCTTATGATATCGTGGTTACACGATTTAATACCTTGGGAACGATGCTGTTAGGCTCGGCCTTTATTGGAGGTGCTTTAGACGATGGACTGAATATAGGTGGTGGATTTGG
>JAYSVQ010000422.1:0-3897 GCA_043718485.1 Bacteroidota bacterium | reverse complement strand
GGGGAACGGAGATAAATTTCTTGTTGAGAAAGGGTTTAATTTTTATGCCTTCAATTCTTTCGGTGAAGGTAAACAACTCACCATCTAACAGAACCCAGGCAGGGTCTGTGCACACGAGAATAGCATTTCGAAATTGAAACTCAACACGCTGTCCCCTCAGTTTGATGGTAGGGTAGTAAACCATGCCCTCATCAGACTTACGAAAATGAAAAAAGAGGGAGGCTTTTTCTTTGAGTATGGTTACATCACGATAAGCAGGGTAACCATCATTGCCCATTGTGAAAAGGGGTTTTCCTTTTAGTTTCAGAATGGCTTCTGCCATTCTCTTGGCAAGATATTCTCTGATGTATTCTTTTACCGCCCCTTTATAATGAAGGTTAAAAAAATCCTGCTCAGTTTTACCTTGTCCAAATTTGGCCAACAATTGCTTAGGGCTGATTTGGTCGAGCAGTTTTACCAATTCAATATCAGAGGCTTTCATGCCTTTTTCGAATTGCGCCTGATTTTTTAGGTATAGGCCTTGATATAGTAGACTGAGGTTTCCGTTCGATAAATTTTGAACGACGTGGGGTGAGATAATACAACCCAAGAACTCGTGGTTGTAAACCGAGTAAACAATGGAAAACTCCTCATCTGGATTGACCAATCTAACGCTCAAAACGAAAGTAAGTGCTTAAGTGAATCTTCAAAGATTTAACACCTTGAATAGACTATTCAGAAAAAGAATCCACAGGCTGTGAACAGTAATTCACTAAACGGGTCATTATCAATTATCTAAACCAAAAGAAAGGCGGCTGATAAGCTCGTTGGCTTCTTCTCTTTTCCCACTTGGAATAGGAATTCTAACCTCATCTGAGTGTTTGCTTCCCCTAGAACCGTCCCATGTCAATTTAAATTCAAGGCAATCTTGGTCGGCAAGCGTTACAATTTTAATATAGTTAAGAAGGGTTTGGCCATTTTGCCAGGCAAAAAACTTTTGATTCACTTTCATTCCCTTCGGCGTAATGGTGGCACTTGCTTGTTTATTCGTACTTACAATTAAACGTGAAATGGCGAACCATACCTTAAGACCAGAAAAAACAAAGCCAAATACAAGGCTGATCAAAAAGGCATAAACTAAAGGTGCCGCTTCTGCCCATCTCAAAATAAAGGTTCCAACAATGACAAGAATAATCATCACGACCCAATTATCATTCCATAGTTTTTTGGTTTCTGCTTTTCGGAACTGCTCCCACTCTTGCACATTGTAATTCCAAATAAAAATCCAGTCTTCATCTTCGGTTGCCTTTTCCTCATAATTCTCCTGAAAAAAAACAGGCTCCGTTTTTTTCCCTTCGGCCTTTTCTAATCGGGCAGCCGTTTCCATTTTCTCTAAAAGACGAGATTCCACTTGTTGATTTTGAATATTTTTCTTCATGGAAACAAAGGAACCGACGACAATCAATATTCCGGATGCAAGCAGCAAGACAGAGGCGATGCCCATCCCATCAAAATCAAATACGCCGATAATGCCTACAATCAAAACAATTACCCCCAATCCAATTAATAAGCCATTGATCAGAATTCCGATTTGGCGGGTGGAATTTTCCATGTTGATAATAATATACTATTAAAAAATACTTAGAAAAGGAATGTGGACCAAATTAAAAAATATTGGAATGAGAACACAGGAAAGGCGTGTAGAAATAAAGTCAAAGTGTACTTTAGGCCTAATGTGCAGTAATCTGTTGAATCATGGTTAAAAAGGCCATCTTTTCCTTAGTTTTGGCTGATGAAAATTCTTTTTATGGGCACGCCCGACTTTGCGGTACCGACTTTGTTGGCCATCGTAGCAGATGGACATGAGGTGGTCGGGGTCGTAACGGCCCCAGACAAGCCCGCAGGGCGGGGATTAAAATTAAGTCCCTCTCCGGTAAAAGAATGCGCCGAGAAATTGGGCTTGCTTGTTCTGCAACCTGAAAAATTGAAATCACCTGAGTTTATAGACCAAATCAAAAAATTGTCGCCCGACCTAGCCGTGGTGGTCGCTTTTAGAATGTTGCCCGAACAAATTTGGGCTTTGCCTCACAAGGGAACCCTGAATTTACATGCCTCTCTCCTTCCCGATTACCGCGGGGCAGCGCCTATAAATCATGCACTTATTAATGGTGAAAAAACCAGTGGCTTGACGACTTTTTTCATTGAAAAGGAGATTGATACTGGGGCTATTCTTTTACAAGAGCGAATTGAAATTGACCCGGAGATGAATGCAGGCGCCTTGCACGATTTAATGATGGTAAAAGGAGCTGAACTTGTGGTAAAAACCTTGCACGGGATTGAACATAAATCGATCGAACCAATCCCACAAATTCAGAAACAATCTTCTCCACTTGCACCTAAAATTTTTAAAGAAGATTGCAAAATAAATTGGAATCAACCTGTAGAGAAAATCCATAACTTTGTGCTGGGCCTTTCTCCATATCCAACTTCATGGACATTACTCGATGGAAAAATATTGAAAATCTATAGTGGATATGTAAAACCGAAAGAAGTAGGACCTTTAAAGCCGGGTGATGTGGTTTCAAATCAAAATACCTTTCTCGCTTTTTGTTGCACAAATGGTTTTTTTTATGTGAAAGAGTTGCAATTAGAAGGAAAAAAGCGAATGGATGTTCAATCCTTTTTACGTGGCTATTCCTTGCTTACCTTTGCCAAACAGAACGATGAATAGTTTTAAAAGCAAGTATTATCCGCGAAGCGGAAACAAGGTTTTCATGTTTCAGGAATATGCTGTTCGCTATTATGGAATTTTCTTTGCGGTGTACTTTATATACATCGCACTTCTTATTTTTCAGGGAGGGGAAATCGGAATAGGAGCCATTATCGGTTTGTTGTTATGTTTGGTGTTCGGCAATTTTTTTACCTATGCATTTTTGAAGCGAAAAATCGCTGAGGTCTTTTTCGTTGATGAAACAGTAACGGTAATTACGATTTACGACATTTTGTTTCGCGAACCCGGCAAGCCCTTTCCGCTCAGGTTGGTTAATCCATTTAGAACAGGAAATGAAATCACCTTTACTTTTCAGGATCAAATACTCAGCCTTGAAAAAGAAGATTGGGAAGGATTTGAATTGCTATGGGAGAGCTTAAACCAATATAGGGGGCATCCTGAAAATCCGTTTGTGGAATAATTAAGGCTTGAAAGGTTTTTCCTTGTCCCCATTTTTTTCATTTTCGCGTTTGCATTCAAATCCGTTAGTAAATGAAATTACTCCAATCAAAATCTACCTTAATTACCGGCGCCTCCAGAGGCATTGGTCGGCAAATCGCACTTGAATTTGCAAAACAGGGCGCAAAAGTGGCCATAACGTATCGGCTGCCTGAAGATTTAAATCATGATCTACTCGATGAAATAAAGGCAGTTGGTGGTGAAGTACTTCATTTTCAAGCGGATGCAACAGACCCGCTGGCGATAGAGAAAACCATTCAATCGATTGTAGATACTTGGGGTGCTTTGGATGTATTGGTGAATAATGCCGGTATCACCCAAGACAATTTGCTATTACGAATGAGTAATGAACAGTTTGATAACGTGCTGAAAGTAAACCTGTATTCTGTTTTTTATTCTACAAAAGCAGTACTCAAAACCATGCTCAAGCAAAGAAGTGGCTCAATTATTAATATTTCTTCGGTGGTGGGAATCACGGGCAACGCAGGTCAGGCAAATTATTCAGCTTCAAAAGCAGGCATGATCGGCTTTACCCAATCAACGGCAAAAGAAATCGCCAGCAGGGGCATTCGTGCCAATTGTGTTGCGCCGGGATTTATTGAAACCGAAATGACAGCCAAAATACCTGAAGCTGAACTTCAAAACTGGCTAAAAAACGTTCCTTTAGCCCGGGCAGGGAAACCAAAAGA
>JAYSVQ010000421.1:0-3917 GCA_043718485.1 Bacteroidota bacterium | reverse complement strand
AAAGATTTATCCGACAAATGATCTCGAAACCCGCGAGCCGTACAGGCGACAAAGTTTATGCCATGCCAGTATTCGCTTTTATCTTTAAGATAGACCGAACGATAGTGTTCTAAAGCCGATAATAAATACCGCTCCGCTCGAAGTGATTTTTCTCCTAAATCCACATAGCATTGCTTATACGTCCTACCCATCAGGCCTTTGGACTCTTTCCATTCCTCCGTTTCTTGCCATTGATTTAAATCTATTTGGTTTAGATAGAAAGGCGCTGAATGCGGCGCACCTTGATCAATAACTGCCTGGGCCATTTGACGAAGCACCACCGGATAGGCAAAATCATATTTGAAAAGGGCTTCACAAACCCTCTGCATTTGAAAAAATTGTCTTTTCTTTCTGAGTACATTCAGAATACCCCTTGCATCCATTTCGGTTATTTTTGTGCCCATTGCCAGGCTTTCGAATAGCTTGGTCAGTGCTTCTTCCAAGGCTAGTTTGTCATTTGATTCTGTCGCTTTACGTATGGAATTTTCAAAGTCAAAATCTTGACTTAAGGAATTGGACTTTGTTGGGGGTTGAAAAAAAGATTTCCGAAAATAAAATAACTTTTTAAGGCTACTGGGGCTTTTGATCAAATCGTTGATAAACATTTGTACAAATAATATGAACCAACCAATAAATAAATTAAACCCCAATACTTCAACATAAGGAACCTGTATCACATTTCCAAAAACGTCTCTTTCAAGAAAGAAGGGGAAAGGGATAATACCTAAAGTTGTATTATTACTGAAATTCCAAGCGCCCAATTTGATTAAGCCGAGATCTACGATATTGGCCAACATCCATAAAATGACTAAAGTGACGAGGAGTTTACGAGACTTGTCCCAACCCAAATTTCTATGCGTATTTAAGAAAAGGTGAATGAACCACCAGCAGCCCGTCACCATCACGGGAGCAAAGACCGTATCATAAGTGGCTTTGGCTGGGATCACCTTGAAGTAGATCAGGTTCCAAGCCATTGCAAAGGAAATGAAAAAAAGCAAAAAAGTATAGCGCTGTTCCTCAAAGGCGATAGGCTGATTGAATAAAAATTGTTTTTTGAATTGCCGGCTATCGATCCTTCGCGTCCCGCTTACTTTTTCCAGGAGCAGAAAAAGAACTACACCTATTATATACGTGGAGAGTACGGCGACGGGAAGGAAAGGTTCCATCCATTTTTCGGCATTCATTTTTCGACTTTCATTTTCAGGTATAGACCTTTCCTTTTTTAACCCTGCCCCTCTTACAGGGGTGAGGGGAAAACTTCGATTCAATCTCTTTTTCAGATCTAAAAAACGATTCCGCTAATGAGGAGGAACTATTGTTATTTTTCCAACAATGGCCGATTCCCCCTCCATTCGCAATGACCTATTAAAGTCACTTTATATAGGTATGCTGCAAGAAATCCCCTCCGAAGCCGGCACCTTCTGGAAACAACACCCGCTCCATTTAGACGACAAGACCTTGAGTGAATCGGCCCTGCTTGAACATATTTGGGATGATGACGCTCAAACCCCTTTAGAATACGTGACACGCGTCTTAGGGGCTTTGGAGCCTTTTTTAGTTAAGCGGGGAGTGGCGACGGAAGAATTCATCAACCACATCAGCTATTGGGTTAATCGAGGCACGTTTCTCCACGCGAAATTTTTTCTTTTGATACTAAATCCATTGGTATCCCGGCTATTTTCTACCAGTGATGTGATGTCATTTTTACTTCAGTTCACGGACATTATCGGAAGCAAACTGGTCAAGGGCCTTTCTTTTCCCATTCTGAAAAAGCAAACCCTCAATGGAAAAAAACATGTTTATGCCATGGTTCGGATGAATGAACTGCTTAGCCAAAGCTTAACGCCTTGGGATGGCTATTTATTCAGCGCCAAATTATTGCAATCCACGCCCAAGGTTTTTGGGCTACCTGCTTATGATGCCGTAGAACTTCTTTGTGATGCCAGAAGCGTTGATAAAATAATTTGGGTCGAGGACTTCGAATTGCGCGATGGGGTTCTTTTTATCTCTGGAATACGAATAGGTTCAGTTATGGCGTTTTCGGAATTTTGTACCCTCCATGACCTTAATCTTAAGAGCAATACAGTCGCACCCATCAAAGGTGTAAATGTAGAAAAGGATTATTACTGTCCTGAACGCAAGCGAGTGGTCTTGCGCCGAGGCTGCTTTTATGGCGCGCCCGTGTATTTATTTAAAATCGTCTATACGCTAACCATCCACACCAAAAAAGAAAATTACCTCGAACATGCCATCGAGGAAGCCACACGCGAAGATAAGTCTAGCTTGAAGACCCTAGAACAACAGCATTTAAAATTAGTTGAGTTGGCTAAAGAAACCGTAGTAATCGAATACCGAAGCCATGAAGATATTATTTTTCTCAGTGGCAAAGAAATGCGCCGGGGAATCTCAGCCAAAATCTTATCTCGCATATTAAGGGAAAACCAAAAAGAGGGTAAAACGGAATTCACATTTCGAGAATTCAAGTATGATAAAAGCCTTTATCACTCACCCAAAAATACAGGATTCGAGGTTGGCCTACAGCGGTTGGCGGAATCCTTGAAAAATTCGGGCTATTCTCTGGAACTAAAATTAATAGGCTCGGGCAAATTCTGCTTGGAATCAAGAGTGAAAATTGATTTTAGAGAAACAAGCCTTTCTCTTGTCTCAAAGAGTTAATCCCGTGCACAGAGACAGGTTGAAACACAATTGGTCCTCACTTGGATTCGGGATTCTAAGCTTTGTATCAGGAGTATTTCTTTTCTTTTTTGAAAAAGACACGTATGAAGGTTTTGAACTGATGTCGGCTTTGACCCTGGTCTGTTTTTGTTTGCCTTCTTTTAATTCGCTATTTAACTGGCGTATGTTATTTCTTTCCCTGGTCATCATCACTCCCGCTTCCCTTTTCTTCCAATTTCTAGCCGTAAAAAACCAGATTTGGGTTTACGGTGACATTCCCTATTATCTGGGCCAGATTCATTGGGGAAACTGGGAGATGCCCTGGATGGAAGTTGTCTTTTATTTCCTCTTCCCCATTTTCCAACTTGGGCTCTTTGCCTTTTTTTGCACGCGCTTTCCTCCCAGGCCTCTGATTGCAAACATTTCCAAAATTTTCCCTATTTTACTTTTCTCCGTCCCCCTACTTTTTCTAGCCCAGTGGTTATTCTTTCAACTTAATCCATGGCAAAGCGCATCTCGGCCCATCGACTGGAACTGTGCCATTATGGGAACGGCCTTTCTCGTTACTCTAGTTACCTATGCCCTTAACAATGCCTACCGACGCTTTGTGCGCTCCGCTTTCTTTGCTGCCTGGACTCTGGGTATGGGTACCTATATGCTTCTCTGGGAGCAATTCCATACTGTGCTACACGATCATTGGCGATATGTTCTGAATCATTGTGTACTACCACCTTGGGTTATCATTGATGCCGAAAGGGGCTTGGGGCTTTCACAGGCTCAACTCTACGGTTACTTTATGACTGCCACGGTATTTCCTGCCATTGTCTTTCTGGTCGGTCACATTTGGAAAAATGCCTTGCAGCCTAAGCAATTCGAATAAAATTGGGATAAAAAACTCCAGACCGAGCGCGTTCACCTTTACATATTTCCCCGTAGGCATACTCAAAACGAGGAGATGAAACTTAAGCGGCTTGGATTCACTTTTTACAAAACGGGGGACACTCTTTTTTTAGAAGAGGAGCCGCTGATTAAAGGGGTACCGGCAAAAATACTTCTCTATATGCTGCGCGCGTATTTGTCAGAGGGAAAATCATTGTTTTTCCTCTCAGAAATGCGAACCCACCGAGACATTGGTGCTTACGGAAACTTGGAAGCCCGATTGGAAAGGCTGGCCAAACGGATTGACATTCGGGTGCAAGGAA
>JAYSVQ010000043.1:0-8033 GCA_043718485.1 Bacteroidota bacterium | reverse complement strand
AAGTAAGAGTGATTAGAAAAAATGGGCAGTTCATCGTAAATCCTACCCGTGAGGAAATGGTGGGATGTGATATTGACCTGATGATTGCCGGAACCATGGATTCAATCGTGATGGTTGAAGGAGAAATGAATGAGGTTTCTGAAGAGGAAATGTTGGAAGCATTCAGAGCCGGACACGCCGAAATCAAAATCATTAATCAGGGATTAGAAGACCTGAGAAAAGCATGCGGAAAACCGACGCGTGAATATGACAAAATGCCCAATGACCCCATCATCATCAGCAAAATCAGAGAGCTTTGTGCGACCCAGATTAGCGAAGTGGTTCATGGCATTTTACCTAAGCAAGAGCGTTCCAATCGCTTTTCTGAAATCTTTACCGCAGCAGTTGAAGCCATCAAGCCTTTATTTGAAGGCAATGACAAAGTGAATGTTGGTTTTCAGGCCGGAATTGAATTCAAGGCATTGAAAGCTGAAATCATGCGCAACATGGTTTTGGATAAAGGCATTCGCCTTGACGGTCGCAAGACCGATGAGATTAGAGGCATTTGGTGCGAAGGCGGATTGTTACCGCGCGCACATGGCTCTTCTCTTTTTACCCGTGGCGAAACGCAAGCTCTTTGCACCGTAACCTTAGGCACAAAACTCGATGAGCAAACCATAGACCGCGCAACCGAAGAAGGTTCCAAGCGGTTTATGCTGAATTATATTTTCCCGGGATTTTCTACCGGAGAGGTAAAACCTATGCGCAGTCCGGGCAGACGTGAAGTCGGCCACGGTAACTTAGCAGAGCGTGCTTTGAAATTGGTCGTTCCCGATAATTTCGATTACACGGTGCGCATTGTATCCGATATTCTTGAATCTAACGGTTCAAGTTCAATGGCCACCGTGTGTGGCGGTTGCATGGCCATGATGGATGCAGGCATTCAAATCAAGGCTCCCGTTTCGGGCATTGCAATGGGTTTGATTACGAGTGCAGACCAAACCCGTTTCTCGGTATTGTCAGACATTTTGGGTGATGAAGATGCCCTGGGTGATATGGACTTTAAAGTAGCCGGAACCACAAAAGGATTAACGGCTTGCCAAATGGATATTAAAGTGCGTGGCCTTTCATTTGAAGTGCTTGCAAAAGCCCTTGAGCAATCCAAAAATGGAAGAGCGCATATTCTTTCTAAAATGTTGGAGGCTTTACCGACGGCTCGCCCTGATTTATCGCCTTACGCACCGCGTCTCATTCGCATTGAAATACCATCTGAGTTTATTGGCGCCGTTATTGGGCCGGGGGGAAAGATTATTCAAGACATTCAAAAGCGTACAGGTGCCACTTTAATTATTGAAGAAGTTGACAACAAAGGCATCGTAACCATTAGTTCAATTGACGCAAAAAGCATGGCCGATGCAGAGGCAATGGTACGTGCGATTGCAACCGTGCCTGAGGTAGGTGCAGTTTATAATTCAAAAGTAAAATCGATTAAAGAATTCGGCGCATTTGTCGAGTTCCTTCCGGGAAAAGAAGGACTGCTTCATATTTCGGAAATAAAGTGGGAAAGACTTGCTACCATGGATGGAGTGCTTAATCCCGGTGATGAAATCAAAATCAAAATCATTGGGGTTGACCCAAAAACAGGCAAATACAGATTGAGCGCAAAAGTGCTTTTGCCTAAGCCGGAAGGCTTTCAGGAAGAATCTGATGGTGATAGACCCTATCGTGGCGACCGTGGAGGAGACAGAGGCGGAGACCGCAACGATCGAGGAGGTAATCGTAATGGTGGCGGTGGTGACCGTTCACATTCAAAACCTTACAACCGCAACCCCAGAGACAATTAATGAAAATACTGGTAACCGGCGGCGCAGGCTTTATTGGTTCTACTTTATCTCGTGACTTATTGAAAGAGGGTCATGAAATTAAGGTGATCGATAATTTGAGTACTGGGCGAAAGGAAAACATTGCTGACCTAATCGACCTACCCAATTTTCAATTTGTGTTTGGCACCGTGACCGATACCAAGGTCATGGAAGAATTAGTATCATGGTCAGACCATGTGTATCACCTTGCCGCACCGGTTGGGGTTAAGTACATCATGGAGAATCCGGTTCACACGATTTTAGATAATATGCGAGGCATTGATGTCGTCATGGCACAGGTGTATAAGCATAAAAAGAAGGTGATGATCACCTCGACCTCTGAGATTTACGGCAAGAGCCTGGATTTTCTTGATCCAGAAAATACACGCAAACTGCGTGAAGATGACTATCGCATTGAGGGTTCAACCCAAAACCATCGTTGGGCCTATGCCAACACCAAAACCTTGGATGAGTTCCTTGCCCTTGCTTACTTTAAAGAATACGGAACCGAAATCGTAATTGCCCGTTTGTTCAATACCGTTGGTCCAAGGCAATTGTCGGCATACGGAATGGTGATTCCTAATTTTGTGGAGCGCGCCTTACGCAACAAAACGATTGAAGTGCATGGCGATGGTTTTCAACGCCGCAGTTTTATGCACGTTCATGATGTAACCCGTGCATTAAAATTATTGATGTCGCACAAGGGTGCAGTTGGCAATGTTTTTAACGTCGGCAATCCCATAGAGATTACGATAAACGACCTGGCAAAACTCATCATTCAAAAAACGAGTTCAACCTCAGAAATAAAGCATATTCCGTATGAGGAAGTGTATGGCGAAGGCTTTGAAGATATGAACCGCCGCACCGCAGACATTTCCCGTTTACAGCAAACTACAGGTTTTCGCACCTCGTTGAGTTTGGATGATATTTTAGATGACATCATCGCCTGGCAAACGGAATTGGTAAAAGCCGGATAAGCGAGTTCCCCATCCTTTTACATTTCTAATTCTTCGATCAAGGCCCTGATTTCCCTTGCTGTTTTAGATTCAGCCTGTGATTGCGCAAGGGCAAAGCCTTTATGCAGACAAATCAAAGCCTCTTTTGTTTCCCCTGCTTCAGCCAAATAAGTTCCAAAGGCATAATAAGTGGGTAAATAATCAGGGAAATCACGTAGCAAAACGGTGAAATGATTCACAGTTTCCACTTTATCGGCTAATTTTCTGTACTCAAGGGCTAGGGCATAATGCAAAAAGGGCTCTTGGGGCTCATCAGCAAGCATTGCCTTTAATTGTTGAATGCGATTGTGTGCCATTTAGTTTTTACCCAATGAAGATAGTGTTTTATCTTTGCCTGCGAATTTCCAAAAAAAGCGAATCAAATACGGGATGAATAGTTTAGTTTGTATAAGTCACGTTCCCGATACCACCACCAAAATAAAGTACGATGCGGCCGGCAAAGCCCTCGATAAAACTGGGGTTAGTTATGTAATTAACCCTTATGACGAATATGGCTTGGTCAGGGCGCTCGAGTTAAAAGAGGCCTCCGGGCAAGGCAATATTACGGTGTTGTGTGTCGGCAATGCAGAGGTTGAAGCTACGCTCAGAAAGGCGCTGGCCATTGGTGCAGACGACGCAGTGCGCATAGATGCCGAGCCTCAAGATGGCTATTCGGTTGCCCATATGATTTCTCAATTCGCAAAAGACAAAAACTTTGACCTTATTTTCATGGGTAAGGAATCTATTGACCATAATGGTTCTGAGGTTCCGGGCATGGTGGCAGAGTTGATGGGCCTTCCCTTTGTTTCTTATGCAATAGAATTGAAAGCCGAAGGCGGTAAAATTCAATTGCATCGTGAGATTGATGGAGGCTATGAGGTGCTTGAAGCCACGCCTCCCTTGGTTGTCAGTTGTCAAAAAGGAATGGCTGAATGGCGCATTCCCAATATGCGCGGCATTATGGCCTCGCGCACCAAGCCGCTGGCTTTGGTTCCGGGTAATGCAAGCCCCTATGTAGTAACCGAAAAGTTGGAACTGCCGGAAGCAAAAACCGGTTGTGTATATGTAAAGGCCGAAGAGGCAGAGAAATTGGTGGATATGCTTCACGACAAAGGACTTATTTAAATTAACAAGATGGCAGTATTACTTTTTGCAGAAAACAGCAATGGTTTAATAAAGAAGGCAGTTTTTCAAGCGGCATCTTATGCGCATGAACTAGCCGCTACCATGGGCCAGCCCTTGCATGCCGTTATTTTGGGCGATATTCATGACGATGAATTATTAAAACTTGCTGAATATGGAGTAGAAGTCATTCACCACGGGTCAGGTAATCAGAATAATACCTATAATGACGAGGTGTATGTAAGCGCGGTCGCTGAAGCGGCCAAGAAATGTGATGCAAAAGTAGTTGTGCTCGCTCAAACCTATAATGGTAAATCCCTATCGCCTCGTTTATCCATTCGCATGGAAGCCGGGCATTTTTCGGGCGTGATTTCGATGGCAGATGCGGGTAAAGGTTTTATGTGCCAGAAGTTATCGAATTCAGGAAAGGGAATTGAAACCAGAAAGACCCTAAAGGAAAAGGCAGTGCTTTCTATAAAAGTGAATGCCTGGAAAATTCAAGAGAAAATGATTGGGGTATCTATTTCGGTTCTCAATTTTCCTATTGATGAAGCCAAAGCCGGAAAGATAGTATTTAAAGAAATCGTTAAGGCTTCGGCTAAAATTTCAATAACTGAGGCCGATGTTGTGGTTTCGGGCGGTCGTGGACTAAAAGGGCCGGAACATTGGGGCATATTGGAAGAATTAGCCACTGCATTAGGGGCAGGTACCGCCTGTTCAAAACCGGTTGCCGATATGCACTGGCGTCCGCATCACGAGCACGTGGGCCAGACAGGCATTCAGATTGCGCCGAATCTTTATATAGCATTGGGAATTTCAGGTGCGATTCAACATCTTGCCGGTGTTAATTCCTCTAAAAATATTGTGGTCATTAACAAAGACCCGGAAGCTCCTTTTTTTAAGATAGCCGATTATGGTATTGTGGGTGATGTTTTTGAAGTATTGCCTAAAATTACCGCGCGTGCAAAACAAGTAAAAGCCTCATCCTGACCCCACCAATAGTTACGTGCCAGACAGCAAAAAAATACGCCTTGAAATTTTAGGACTATCTTCCAGCCAAAGTGAAGAGGGACATTTCGCACTCGTTTTAGGCGAGGGTGGAGGTAATCGCCGACTTCCGATTATTATAGATGGGTATCAGGCCCGTGCAATCGCATTAGAGATTGAAAACATAAGGCCGAATCGGCCGATGACACATGACTTGATTGTCAATATTGCGACAGCCTTTTCCCTCGAATTAAAAGAAGTAATTATTAATGATTTAAAAGAGGGAATATTCTTTGCCAAACTTATTTTTGAAAGCAATGGCGAGCAAAAAGAAATAGACAGCCGCACGAGTGATGCCGTTGCCATCGGGGTACGATTTAAGGTTCCTATTTTTACGACTGAGGCGGTTTTATCGGTGGCAGGCATTGAAGTGACTGACCTTGAAGCAGATGGAGATGAAATCTATGAAGAGGAGGATGAAGAAGAAGAATTGGTTTCAGAAACCGCATCCACCGACCCGCCTAAAGAGTTGACCAAGAAAGACAAGATAAAGAAGTTAAAAGAACAGATTACCGATGCAATAAAAGCAGAGGATTATGAAAAGGCAGCCCAACTCAGAGATGAGATTGATAAGCTCGATGGCATAAGTAATTAAAGGTTTCGGTTTTTTCTCCATGTTGCTTATACAGGCGGCTGCACAATACCTGTTTTCTATTTCAAGTGAATACTACCTGAATGAAAGGAAAGGAAAAAGCAAAATCGCGAACCTGTGTATTCACTATGTAGCGAAAAAACGTTCTCAAAATTAGCTGTATTACATCAACCATTGAGAAATAGGTTGTATAATTGTCGCTACTTAAAATCTATTTGATAGGGTAAGCATAGGTATACCCTCGACCATACTTAACTAAAAATAAAATTAAACCCCACCTCCAATAATGAAAATTAAATTCAAGTTAAATGATGAAGTATCGGTGAAATTAGGCGCGGATATTCATGAAATAGGTAAATCTATGGATTTACCTGTCATTCAATATCTAAAAACGAATAATCACCTACTCAGTCTGCGCAGTTTTATAAGTGAAAAAGATGCTGAGCATGCTGATCAGATAAGTAATCAGTATTTCGAAGCCACCAAGACCTTTTATTCTCTAAAGCATTTTTTTATTGCAGATTTTAAAGAAGATGCTGGTACTGACATTTTAGAAAGCCTCCTGAAATTTGAGGAAGTACAAATGGCCTATATATCGCAAAAGCCGGAACTTTGTGGCTCGATTGTGAATCGCCGGCAAAACCCGCTTAATGATTTACAAGGCTATTTAAACCCTGCGCCCGAGGGTGTTGGGGCAGATTATGCCTGGCAGCATTTGGGTAGTGATGGCAAGGGCATTAATATTTTAAATGTTGAATTGGGTTGGAAACTTGACCATGAAGATTTAAAAACCAATGGCATGCCTGTACCCCTCATTGGTAATTTTAACCACCCTGAATTGGCTTATCATGGTACGGGAACGCTTGGCATTATTGGCGCACGAGATAATTTAAAGCAATTTATTGGCTTAGTACCTCAAGCCAATCTTTTTGCTTTTGGAATGGAAGATACTAGTGACAGCTTATTGAATTGCACCCGAAATCCGCAGCAGGGAGATATAATAGAATTTCCTATGAGTCCTTCAGATCAAGAATTTATAAACTTCTTTATAATTGCTTATCTGACAAACGTGAAAGGCGTAACCACAGTTATTTCTGCCGGAAATAAAGAAACAAATTTAGACACTAAGCTATCCGATGGTAAGCAAATCTGGAATAGAAATTCAGCAGATTTTAGAGATTCCGGGGCCATATATGTTGGAGCATGCTCGAATGAAAGAACGCCTAGTTTAACTGGCAACCAAGAAATTCTGCATCCGAGACGATATAGCCGAACTGAAGACAATGGGAATTCTGCTTATGGAAATCGTATTGATTGTTATGCCTGGGGAGAAGAAGTCAATACCTCATCAGAAGATGAGAATATGTATGCCCCTTTTGGCGGTACAAGTGGTGCCTCAGCAATCATTGCAGGTGTGGCAGCCGTGGTTCAGGGCATTGCAAAAAATAGAAATGGTTCACCCTTTCCTCCATTAACCTTACGACAAATATTATCTGACCCCAATAACGGCACCGCTTCAAAAAAACCAAGTGTAGATAGGATAGGAGTGATGCCAGACCTTAAGAAAATATGTGCCAATGTTTTTAATTTGATGCCGGAAATCGAGATAGATGTAAAATCAACTATAAAAAGGAGAATCATTGGTCTTCCTATAGATAAGACGCTCACTTTATGCAGGCAGGTGGGTCAAAAGACCTATCGATTCGAGGTTACAAGTCATGTAATTGAGGTGGAGGCGACTTTTACGTTTAAAAATTTCGTGAGGCCAAGTGTAGTATTTCAGCATGATGTAATTCCTTCATCAGAATTTGTGAATGTAAAAGAACTTTCCCTTACCCGCATCCCAGATAAAGAAATGAAGTTGGTTTTGGAACTCGATGGCTCTACCAATAGAAACCGTGAAACGATTCAAATCGATTTTAGGGGATGGGTAACAGATATATTTGATAAGAGTGAAATGAGAATCTCGAAAACCGAGAATTTTGTCACCAATGTTTATATACCCAGCGAAGAATATGAAACCGACAAACTAAGATGTGTAGATAGACCCAATAAAAGAGAGTTAGATGAAATGCCTAATCCCAAATCAGATGGGCCCGATTGGGGCGGTTGGTTAGGCCGGGTGTTTACAAAAATCAAGGTATTCTTTAAAAAGATATTGGGAATCAAGTGATGCGATACACAATCCCGTCAGGGATTAAGGGTCGATAGATAAAGGGTTTCATTTTTTTAACCCAAAACCCAGCAGGCATATAGCCACAGTCAATTTAGGCATCACAATTGAGCCTGGGATTTTCCCACAGCCACTAAGGGTAATGGAACCTGGAATGGAAATGGGACAGGGAATTGGATTTGGAATGAAAATGAAAATGGAATTGGGAGCAGGAAATTGGTTTATTGTAGATACAAGGCATGCCTTGTATCTACAATAAACCA
>JAYSVQ010000420.1:0-12444 GCA_043718485.1 Bacteroidota bacterium | reverse complement strand
TTTTTATCTGCGGGTACAATGTACCAGGGCGAATGTTTTGTACTCGTTTCTTGGATCATCTCTGCAAATGCATTTTGATAATCTTCCCAAAATTTTCTTTCATTCACATCAATGGAAGAAAATTTCCAGTTTTTCGCCGGTTCATCTATCCTTTCCAAAAAGCGTTTCTTTTGCTCATCTTTTCCCACGTGAAGGAAAATTTTAACTACGATTACCCCATTCCGATACAGGTATTTCTCTACATTCCGAATATCCTCGTACCGATGTTCCCAAATTTTGGGATGATTTAAATCCGCTAAGGGAATGCGTTGGCCTTCTAAAATTTCAGGATGCACTTTTACGATTAGCACTTCCTCATAATAGGAGCGATTGAAAATGCCAATGCGACCTCGCTCCGGAAGTTTACACAAACAGCGCCATAGAAAGTCATGATCCATTTCCTCTGAACTCGGCTTTTTGAAACTAAAGACCTGAACCCCGGCAGGATTAATCCCCGTCATGACATGTGCAATTGCACCATCTTTACCTGCGGCATCCATCCCCTGAAAAATAAACAAAAAGGCATATTTGTCATGCGCATACATGATGTTTTGCAGCTTTGAGATTTCATCGGTGTATTTTTTTAGCTCATCGAGGTATTCATTTTTGTCATCATATAATTCTGGGCCTTCCGTTTTCCGATTCGAGAGGTTGACCTTTTCACCTGACGGCGCAATAAAATCTTGAATGTTTATGGTTTTGCTCATTGTTTTCTAATTTTGCAGGCACGCAATTTCAGCCTTTGTTCAGCCTCTACAAAATCTCTTTTCTCACCTTTGCTTTTGTTTCCCTCTTTTTTCAGGGCCTAAAGAGCCAAAACCTTGGTTTTCGTACCACCCAATATGATTTTGGTTCCATTGAAGAAAATGGCCCTCTCCATTCTTTTAGTTTTCGTTTTGGTTGGAATGGCAAAGAAGTGCTGCAAAATTTGAGCTACACCATTCCATGTTCCTGCCTTGATGTTAAAATTTTCGGCGCCCCTTTTTCTCCCGGTGATTCAGGTTGGATAAAGGTAATGTTCGATTCAAAAAATCGCCCCGGACCTTTTGATTTTTCTGTGGCGATAAGTGGTGAAAATGTGGCTTCGAATCTTTCAATTAAAGGATGGGTGGAGGCACAAGAACTGTCACAAAAAGAATTGTACCCCTTTGAAAGTGGAAGCCTACGTTTCAAAACAAACCACCTTGTCTTTGGAGAGATTTTCGATGGCACAAACGATACTATGTCAACTCTGATTTACAATCAAAGCAATCGGGTGATAAAATTTTCAGGCCCGCATTCTCAAATTCCCGCTTATGTAAAATTTATTCCGGCAGCCATGCTAATCTTGCCCAAAACTGAAATATCTGCCACGCTGATTATTGACCCCAGAATGTCAAAAAAGTGGGGGCCAGTCAAAGACAGCATTGTTTTAGTAAGCAATGACATAAAAGAACCCAAAAAAAATATATTCTTTTCCATGAATGTAAAAGAGAAATTTCCCGATACCAAAAGTGAAAAGATACCGGTGTGTTTTATTGAAGTTCCAAACATTGAATTAGGCAAAGTACTTAGCACATTTAAAGAGCAAGTGAGAATTCACATCACAAACAAAGGGCAAGAAATTTTAAGAATCAGGAGAGTGTTTTCTAAATGTGAATGTATTAAGTTTCATTCATTTCCCGCCGCCCTCATGCCGGGTGAATCGGGAGATGTAGTCCTGAAATTAGACCTAACAGGTCGTTCAGGTGAATTTTCAAAAGAAATTGAAATTATTTCCTCAGACCCTCAGAATCCCATCCAAAAAGTAAGCATTACCGCTTCGGTGAAAGATTGATTCTTCGTGCCCCTCCTTAGCATTCCAGTTTGGATGTTCTCTCGCGCTCACTTTCGCCCTGATTTGTGGAAGGGGGTGGTTTTCTTTTTGGTGCCTTCGAGAGCCTCAGGCGGATCGAACGCAATGTATCGAATGTGCGCCTTATTCTAAAATCACATAAATCAGACTAACCAAAAAAATCAAAGTTCAGACTACTATTCAGGTGCCAAATGCTCCCAAAATCCCCGTTCAGGCTTGGCTTTTAACCACTCAAAGGGTAAAACTTACCTTTTTTTCAATCCTTTCGTAAATTGATTGAAATGTCCGGAAAACGTGCCTGTTAAATCCGGATGTTTATAGCAGACAGGGATTAAATAACAGCACCGCGAATTCATTCGCGGTGCTCCCATTTTAAAGATACCCCTTAAAATACAAGATGGGGCTAAAAGCCCCATCCGTCATAAACTAACACCAGCACACACATCGAGGGTGACTTTCTCTCCGTCATGTTGGGTTAGCCATGTTTCCATGCACCAACTCATCAAAAATAAGGTTGAAAATTAGAAAGTCAAGAATTAATTCATTTTTAGGCAAGATTTTTTTTCGCCTTAATCAAATCGTACAGAAGGAAAATTCCCTTTTTATTTTTCAGAACCCAAGAGCAAAAGCAGGGCATTATCTCTTTTCCCTTCTTCAACCCATTGGCTTGCTACCGCAGCCAAAGACTGCTTATCTGGGCATTGCATTAGCACAGCCTTTCCCTCGGCCAACATAAAATTCGAAATCGTTTCTGCATCAGGTAAAGCCTCAACATTCGCTAATCGTGCTAAAGTTGAACCGGTCAGGTATGCACTATTTTTTATACCTTCAGGTAAATTGTCAATTCCTACAGCGGGCACTGCCAAAGGTCGTTCAATGGTAAACACACCTTTGCCACTTGCTCGGTTCCAGAAATTCTCACTCATTCTGGCTGAAAGGTCTATTTTTTGAGGGTCTATTAGGCCATTTTCATTCAAAATGCTTTCCAGAATATGCATTTTTACTATCGTGCAAATCACCAAAATACCGGCTCCAGCGCTAGATGCAAGGGGTTTTATCTCGTTTACTTCGGCTTCCATTTGCACCGGACTTTCAGCAATTCTAAACGGCCTGACTAAATCTGATGCAAGAGGAGTGAGGCCCGCTTTTTCAAACTCGTTGGTTTCAGGTAAATATTCTGCAGAGGCAAGATTGCATTGATCTACCAGTGAAAAGGGAACTACATTAATTACAGCTTGGGGTACTTGCAAAACATTGCTCAAGGTATCTTTTGTGGTATTGTCCCTAACCCTTCGGGCAGGTGAAAAAATGACCGTTGGCGGGTTTGCGCTAAAAACATTGAAAAAGCTGAAGGGAGCTAAATTGGGTATTCCGTCTGCTGATATTGTACTCACAAAGGCGATGGGCCGAGGCGCAATACTCCCTAATAATAGTTGATGAAGTATTTTAGTGGGAATTGTACCCGGAATCACTTCCTTAAAATCCGTTTTCATGGCCTAAAATTGCAGAAGTGGGCCGGCAATTCGAAAAAACAAGCCTTTTACCTCGCAAAGCGCTGAAAAAGAGCAAGATTTTTAATTTTTACAGTTGCCTCTTTGCCTTGTTTTCCTACCTTTGCCCTCCCTGAACTCAGGAAGAAAGGAGTTTTAAATTTTTTAATGACTGAACAAGATAACGAAACAAACATGGAGGCAGCTGAAACCAACGCTGTTGCCATTGCGGAAAACGCAGAAATGCCAACTAAAAAAGTGGCAAAACCAGTACCAGTAGATGAGGATGATTTTTCATGGGATGACGACGAAGAGTATTCTTCTGCCGAGCGTACCCGAATGGAAAAATTGTACGAAACTACTTTACACGAGTTAAATGAAAATGAACTTGTGTTTGGTTCCGTGGTTTCAATTGGGGAAAAAGAAGTTATCCTCAATATTGGATTTAAATCTGAAGGGATGGTCTCCGTTTCAGAATTCCGCGATTTACCCGACCTAAAAGTCGGTGATAAGGTGGAAGTTTATTTGGAAACGGTAGAAGACCAAGACGGGCAACTCGTCCTTTCACGCAAACGTGCTAAGCACATGCGTACTTGGACTAAAATCCTAAAAGCAGAAACCGAAGATGTAATTATTACAGGCCAAATCAAACGCCGCACAAAAGGTGGCTTTGTGGTCGATATTGATGGTATTGAAGCGTTTTTGCCGGGCTCACAAATAGACGTGAAGCCGGTTAGAGACTTTGATGCCTATGTCGGAAAATCAATGGAGTTCAAAGTGGTGAAGATTAATCACCCTTTTGAAAACGTTGTGATTTCCCACAAAATTCTCATCGAAAAAGACCTCGAAAATCAACGTTTCGAAATCCTCAAAAACCTTGAAAAAGGTCAAGTACTTGAGGGTACCGTTAAAAACATGACCTCTTTTGGTGTGTTTATTGACCTGGGTGGCGTTGACGGGCTTCTTCATATTACCGACATTTCATGGGGCAGAATCAGTTCACCTGAAGAGGTGTTGAAGCTTGATGAAAAAGTGAATGTCGTAGTGTTGGATTTTGATGAAGAGAAAAAGAGAATCAGCTTAGGTTTAAAGCAATTGCAACCCCATCCTTGGGATGCGCTTACCATTCCGCTTGAACCTAATTCTAAAATAAAAGGAAAAATCACAACTATCGCAGATTACGGTCTGTTTGTTGAGATTGCCCCAAATGTTGAAGGCCTCGTTCACTTGAGCGAAGTTTCTTATTCTCAACATTTGAAAGATTTGAAAGAG
Source organism: Bacteroidota bacterium (assembly GCA_043718485.1). Taxonomy (GTDB): domain Bacteria; phylum Bacteroidota; class Bacteroidia; order J057; family JADKCL01; genus JAYSVQ01. The sequence goes on along the minus strand of JAYSVQ010000420.1, from coordinate 7,809 downwards.
CTGTTCAATGTTGGCGACGAAGTGGAATGCATGGTACTTTCAGTTGACCGTGCTGAATACAAATTGTCGCTTGGCATTAAACAAACCAAAGAAGATCCGTGGGTGAAAGCCGCTGAAAAATACGCTGTAAATAGTAAACATACAGGTATCGTGAGAAGCATGACAACCTATGGTATTTTCGTAGAGTTGGAAGAAGGCATAGATGGCCTGCTTCACATTTCTGATTTGTCTTGGACCAAGAAATATAATCACCCAAGTGACTTCACCAGCCGAGACAGCAAGCTAGAAGTAATCGTTCTTGACATTGATGTTGAGAATCGTCGCTTAAGCTTAGGTCATAAGCAACTTACCGAAGATGTTTGGGAAACTTTCGAGTCAATTTTCGTAGTGGGTTCAAACCATGAAGGTACTGCAACCAGTCTGGATGAGAAGGGTGCTGTTATTGAATTGGATTATGGAATAGAAGGACATGTAACCAAAGTTCACCTTGAGGTAGAAGAGGGAAAAGAGCCAATGGCAATTGGAACCCGTGCTACCTTCAAAGTGTTAGAATTCAATAAAGATTCTAAAAAATTGGTCCTTTCCCATACCCTAACTTGGAAAGAAGAAGTTGAGGTGACCAGCAAGGGAAAAGGCAAGAAAACCAGTAAATCAACTGTTAAAGCGCCAAAGATGGAGGCTTCAACCTTGGGAGATATTGAATCTCTACAAGAGTTAAAGCAACAGATGGATAAAATGGAGAAAGATGCCCCCGTAAAGAAAGCAAAGAAACCAGCAAAGGTTAAGGAAGAGACTGCCGGTCAGACGGAGTTGAATTTTGCCGAAACCCCAGCTGAAAATGTGCCCGCGAAAGAAGAAGAAGGAACTGAAAATCCTGAAGCTTAATCAAAGGTGTTTTGATACAAAAGGCCTCCTGAAAAGGAGGCCTTTTTCTTTGCACGAAGTTTCTACTATATTTGATTTAGGTCGTTATGGGTGGTTTGCTATCCGAATTTAAAAAAGATTGGGGGTGGAATTCAACTCTGCTTCGTATCGGATTTTTTTCCGGTTTCCTTATCCATTGTGCTGTATTCCTGATTTCGGTTTACCGGGATTCTTATTTGATTGACGACTCCATTCAATACCTTTTGATGAGTGATTCAATGCAATGGGGAACTTTGAGTCAGGCATTTAGAGGCGAGCATTTTCCCGACCTTCAAAGACTGCCGGCTTATCCCTTTTTCCTTTTGCTTTGCTTTCAGAAGGTAGAATGGGTGCTCGCTATTCAGCATCTGTTGGTTTTTGTTTCTGCTTGGTTGTTGATTCGAATCTCAAAGGCAATTGGGAATAAGGAGAATGCTGTATACGTTGGCATTTTTTTCTGGATTCAACCCTACACCCTTTGGTTTTCAAGCCTGATTCTTACTGAAGTATTATTTATTTTTGCATGTATTTTGGCTGTGGCTTTTATACTGCTCCATCCAAATAATCTTCCTTTTCGATTGCTGGGCTTTGCCATACTCGGTCTTTCTATTCTTATTCGCCCTGTGGGTTTTGTCTTGCTTATTGTTTTCGGCCTTAGAGAATGGATTTTAAATGCTCGAAAATGGAAAGGCCCAATAAATGCATTACTGGCTTTTGGAATTGCTGCCTGTTGCTTTGTGCCCTGGATGTTGAGAAATCAATTTATTAGCGGCACTTTTAGCTTAAGCTCAATGACAGAAATGACACAGGTGCATGGCCGATTGGCAGGTATTGAATTAAGCAGAAGAAATGTCCCTTTTAATGATGATAACCTTTTGCTCGCAGGTGATAGTATGTTGGCAGTTAAGTATGGAATCGGAAATCTCAGAACGTATCGTAGTGATGGACAAAATCATGAATTGAATCAGGTGAAATCTTTTTCTCAAAAGGAATTATTTCAGTTTGCATTCACACATCCTTCAGCTACGTTTCAATTTTTTGGCAAAGCAAGCCTTGCTTATTTCTCAGGAATGGGAATGGGTTGGGCCTTTTTAATTACAGGTTCTGAATTCCTCGCTTGGTTTTTTGCAGGCATACAATTTCTGATTTCCATTTGTCTTGCATTTGGTATTGGAAGTTGGTTTTTTCAAAAGGGACAACCAAAAATCTTAACTTATTTCTTTTTCGTGTGGCTATTGTTCTTTTTCATTTCCCTGCTCGCATGGACAGATGGGCGATACCGGGTGCCGGCAGATTCCTTTATTTTCCTTTTTATACCCTTTACGATTTCTACAATCAAACAAAAGTGGAACTTGGTTAGAACCAAAGGCCTGTTAATTTTGTAATCCCTTGGGATGTTAGCTCAGTTGGTTCAGAGCACTACTTTGACAGAGTAGGGGTCGCAGGTTCGAATCCTGCACATCCCACACGCAAACCATTAAGAATCAGAGTAATACTGCGAGCGTCTCTGATCGGCAATTTGTTTGCGCCGTCACTTTGCCGTCACTTTTATGTCCAAAATTCGCAGTCCCAGAATTCGTGTTTTTACCGCAGGTGGTGATACCTCAAAGCGGTGGTTTGTTGAACTGATCACGTACTTGCCTCGCACGAGGTTTCAATATTATGATGGAATTAACAAAACTTCTGATCAGCGAAAGCGCATGCAGAAGATTAAGGAAATCGAGCGTGTGCTCAAGCAACTGCTTTCTGAAGGGTGGATTCCAAAGAAGCATTTGACCGGTCACTTTGTTGATCAATCAAAAGTGCTTTTGAAAGATGCGGTGAGAAGAGCCTTGAGGGAAAAGGCGCTAACCATTAAGCAAACCACTTTTGAAGCTTATCGCGATGCGGTTACCCAATTCATTAAATTTGTGGATTCAGAAGGCCTCTCTGATTTAAAGATTACCAATTTCGCAAAGCTTCATGCCCAGGCATATCAACGGTATTTGATGGAAAGAAAGCTGAGCAACACTACACGCAATTCCTACATCAAACAAATAGGGAATGTCTTTACCATTTTAGTTGATGAAGAGACGCTAAACCGGAATCCCTTTCGTAACCTCAAAATCTTGCGTGAGGAGATTCGCAAGCATGCAGCCTTCTCCCAGGCTCACTTGAACCTGATCATGGCGCACATCAAAGAAAAAGCCCCAGAAATGGAGCTCTTTTGCAAGCTTCAATACTATTGTTTCATTCGCCCGATCGAGATAACCCGATTGCGCTTCAAGAACCTGCATTTAGATCGAGGCTTAATTTACCTGGACAGTTCCATTACCAAAAACGGAAAAGAGGCTTGGGTGCTTATTCCTGAGCAATTTCTGTTGGAATTGAGAGAAACCTACAGCAGCGGTTTGCTTGATGAAAACTTGTATTTATTTTCGGTTGACGAAAACATGAGAATTAAGCCAGGTCCGAAACAAATGGACCGAAGGGTTTTCTCAAAGAAGTTTGCCAGGATACTGAAGACGTTGAAATTGCAGGGCAGGGAATACACCCTGTACAGCTTTAAGCACACGGGTGTGAGCAGGTTGGTGCAAGCAGGGGTGAACCTGTTTGAGGTAAAGAGCCACCTGCGGCACGCTAAAATTGAAACGATGATGAACTATGTCCGCTCGCTGGGTAACACCGCCGGGGAAGAAGTTTCAAAGAAGTTTCCCTCTATTTTGTGACATATTTGCTAATTTTGCGACCAATGGCACGACCTAAACGAAAAAGAAAAAAACCCGTGGACGAAAATTCGGATGACTATAACCTGTTTTTGATAAGAATGGTGAGCGACACCCGAAATAACCCAGGCGAAAGGCTAACCCCAAAATTTTGGAAAGAAGTTGGACTTTAAGCAATAAAAGTTGTTTCAGGAAAAATTGTTGTATAGCCGTCTGGCACTTCCAAGTTATCAGATTCTTCTACTATTGTTGTATCGATACTAAAGCCAATGGATTCAAAATCCGCGTTTATTTTGGCCTCGGAAAGGTAAATGGCATGTTCAGTTGCTTCGTCATTATTGGCAATTTCTGCCCAAATGCAAATTTTATTTGATGCGCTTTTGTGTACGGCAAGTTTAATAGGTTGCCCGCCCCTGCTTTTAAGTTCAATTAAAAATGAGATTACATTTTCGTCTATCACCTTTTTACGTGGTATGTGGTTGGGTTAATTGGTTGAAATGAGTGTTCCGGGTTGGGATATGACGTAAAACAAATATCCTCTTCAAAGTCACTCATTGAATGTTGGAGATAAATTGCTTCAGATATTTCAGCGAATAGGTGACTGTTGAAAATGGCCTTAGGCACCCAAATAAATTGAGTGTTGAATTGCATTTCTGAATAGAAGAATGTTTCCGTGTAATTGTCCAGAAGCTTGTTAATTGCTTCGTGAATAAAAGAATCAAATTTTGGATTATTTATCGATGTCATTTTAAAACCTTTTTCATGTCCTTTCCAATTTTTCGAAAATCACCTTTAGTGTTCTTTTTGTCATCAAGAAAAGTTGGTACCCTTGAAATCTTCATTTCTTTTTTAATTCGGTTCAATTCAATGTTTTTGCTTTGAAATTCGCCGGAAAGGGCGAATGATACAGCCCTTAATCGATTGATAGACCAAATTATTAAACCCATTAAAAATCTCCTTTAGGATGAAAGTGCTGTCAAAATTACAACACAAGAGTTTAATGTTGGCAAGGTTTGCTTCATTTCAACACCTCCACGTTTCCCTTATCCGGGAATAAAACCAAGCATTTAGCTCGATTTGGCTTTCTTAATTGGAGGCTTTACTTTTCTCGTTGCATATAATTTTTCTATTTCCTCGCCAGAATTTACAACTGGTAAATAAACGGTTGACAAAGAAGTTCCGTTTGTTAACCCTATTAATAAGCCCCTGGCGGTTGAGTAAGAAACTCCAAACAAATTTGCTAGTAAGCCAAAGTCAATATTTTTTGAGTTTGCATATATTGCAAAGTCTTTGATTTGGAATCGGAAATAAAAAACGTACCATCCCTTAAGGTCAATTTTTTCTTCAGTTTCTGTTAAACAATTTATGTCGAACCTGAATCTGACACTCACTGTTTCTTTTTCTGAATCAAAATTGATGGTAGTCTTGAATTTGATTTCGTGCTTTTTCGGCTTAGTAGGATTTATATACCAATTAGGGCCGGGTTGAATCCCCGATTCAAGCAGCACATGTGATTTAAAGGTTAATTTTTTGGGATCAAATTCCATTTCTGTAAAATTTAATTTAGCCGGCAATCTTGGCATTAGGTTGGACGGCTTGTTTTGTTTCCTGACCGTCTAAATTCACCGCACCTTGGTCGGGCTGGAAGTGGATTATTTTAGCGTCGGCAGGTGGCGGATTATCGGACTCTTTTGGTTCAATAAATAAATCGCCTGGATCAAAATCAATATCTTGATTTGAACCTTGAATTTCTTGTAAATAATCAGCGATGGGCTGGAATTTAATTCTGGGAATATTTTTAGTCGCAAGCACCAATTCGATGAATTTTGAAAACCGGAAATCAAATTCGCCGTTCAGTACACGAGAAATATAGCCCTTGCTCACTTCAAGTTTCTCAGCGAATTGAGTTTGATTGATGTCTTCTTTCTCAAGATAGTCACGTACAAGGGCATATAATTCATTTTGATTAACCTCAAGTTGATACTCAGGGGTGAGTATTAATTCATCTTGAGTGTTGGGTAGATTTGAGAAATTTGTCATATTCTTCTGCTATTTTTTCTGCTCTGTCAATGTCTTGTTGTTGCTCTTTGGGCTTTGGTTTGCCACACAATAAAATGAGAATATATTTATTTTGAGATAAAATGCCATAACACCTGAGCTGTTTTGCTTTGAACTCTAAAACGCCCTGTTTGCTTCCATTAACAGGGTGATATTTGGTTCCTGGCATATTGCGATTCCCATCTGCAACTTCTTTTATTCGTGAAATTAGGGTAGTTGTAATTGATTTTGCTTTCTTGTTGCCTTTGTCTCCAAATTCTGTTAAATATTCCTCTACCTGACATTTCTCGTTTTTAATAAGAAAACAAACGGGAATCTTTCCAGATGCTGCTTTGAATGGTTTTAACTCAAATTTCGGCACAAAGTTTACTTATTGGTAAACATTATCAAAATTTTCTTTGACAAAAATTGCTGATAGGGGGAATTTTGGCCAAAAAGCCAAGAAAAAGATTGCGCTCTCAACCTTCCCCCTTCCCCTCCAACCGGCTAGGCATTGGGTCGATCAATTATTGTAAGTTATAGTTCTAACTTTTTCAAGTTTTAAGTTTATCTCCGAATTCTCTTGAACCGAAAAGGTGCCAAGGGCCGATGACGCGAGAGACGCCAAGTCAAAGTAAATATTTTTTTCATCACGACTTGCGTCTTTTAAAGCTTCTATTTCATCGATTGTAATCGATTTCCAAAAATTTCGAATTTCTGCCATCAAAATTTTCGCCCGATCAAATGTTGTAGGGTTTTCCATAATATTTATTTGTTTAAAATTTGAACAATTTTTTCGCCCAGGTCTTTTCTTAATTGATTGTCTAAATCGGTATCACAAATTTGGATTTGGACGGTAATAATATTTTCTCTTTTCAGGTTTTCAGTTAAAAAAAGTTCGTGCGCAGGTAGTTGCAAAACGTCTGAAATTTGAAATATTCTGTCAAGAGACAAACCGATTTCGCCTCTTTCCCATTGACCATACCCAGATACCGTAATTCCAATTTCTTCTGCCATCTTTTCTTGAGTAAGGCTCTTCTTTGTCCTTTCGATTTTGATTTTTTCTAAAACCGCATTTATCCTTTTCTCTACTGTTTCTTTCATTTTCTACAAAATTATTGTGCTCATTTTCAGTTTATTGACATTATTTCTGTCATTTTTATTTGCAATAACAGTCAAAATGGTATTTTTGTAGCCTAACTGTTATTTAATGCACCCCTCACCAAGCACAAATCTTTTTTCATCAATAAATAAAGGCTCGGCCATTTGGGGTGCAATTCAAATCTGCCGGTCTCGCAAAAGTCAGGCCGCCTGCCCTAGTGGTGGGTGGCCGCTTTTGTTTATGTGGGCTGTTTCTTCTCTTTATATAGTTCTTTCCCCGTTCTGTCGCATTTGGGGTTCTTTGATTCCGATAGCCGGCGCCTCACATAGGGTGCCGGCTTATTTTTTTGAATGTTTTCAGCTTTCCATAGGTGGTTTCTCAGATCAGGGTCGGGCCGCGCAGTGTTCGGCCCTGTGTCTGGGTTTTGGTCAATCAACATTTTTACTATGAAAAGACGCGCTTGGGTAGTTTGGCAAAAGGGCACCTTGGTTCACGACCGGCCACCGCTCAATAAAGCTGTTGCATTCAAGCGCTCACACAATTCCCCGATCCAGACCGGTATTGCGATTCAATGTATAGGTAAGCGTGCCCTGGTACGCGAGGTGATTGAAAACGAAGATGGCAGCCATGTTTGGGGTCGCAGTTTTCTACTTCCCTTCAAGCGAATAAGCGACGGCACAAAAAAAGGAGTGAAGCATGTCTAAATCCCTGCAAGGCATAAAGACGACTTTAAATAAGATGCAGGCATTGATAGACAGTGCATGGCTCGAAATAGACAGGCTTTCGGCACCGGTCCAGAACAAAAAGCAACCCTCAAAAAGTTTGCGTGCTAAGATTTCGAAAATGGGAGAGTTTCCCGACAAAAAGCAAAACCCTAAAGCATGAATCCATTAACCGTAATATGCATATCCATCGAGGAATTTATTCCCGATGAATTTGAGACGTTTCGACGCATCACATTTTATTCAGGTGGATATCCGGTTGAACCAAGCGCCCCATTCAATCCATGTGTTAGCCTCTCTCTTTACATTAAAGACGATCAGCCCGATTACGATAAATACA
>JAYSVQ010000419.1:0-3918 GCA_043718485.1 Bacteroidota bacterium | reverse complement strand
TTTACGAAAAAAGAAAAAGTCTCTGCTCTCGCAAAGACTTTTTCTCGGTTATGAGAGAAACGGGAAAAACTATTGTATCATTATTCTTGATGTCCACTGTTGGGTGCCGCCATCCAATATCACCAGATAATAGCCTGGTGATAGGGTTTCAAGTTGGTTTAACTCAAGTGTGTTGATTCCGGATTGCAGATTTTTTGCGTCTGTGAGTTTCACCCTTCCGGCCAAATCGATTAGCCTCAACTCAATGCTGCGCTCACGGTCGGCCCAAAAATTCAAGGCTAAATGGTCATGAGCCGGCATGGGCGATAGGGTAAGGATGCCTTCTTTTACTTGGGCTCTTTCCACGCCTTCAACCTCACTTTTTTTCGTTTCGCCTTCAAGCCCAACTTGCACGAGTCTGTACCATGAATAGCCGGGAAGTGGATGTTCATCCTTAAATTCATATTGAAGAAGGGCAGTTGAATTTCCTGCTGCGGGTACTTGTGCAATGGTTTCAAAATCATTTCCATTTGAGGAGCGCTCAATAGCAAAGAAATCCGATTTAATTTCAAGGGCGGTAGTCCATGACAGTTTAACCTCATTAGAAAATGAATTCACCTGAAAAGAGACTAACTCAACCGCAAGGGGATTCAAATTATTCTGACCAATTATAAGATTATCCAGCACAGGTTTATTCAACCCGCCTCCATCCATTTTCTTGCCGACAATTAAGGGTTTGTTGGTTTCCCATATCATAAGCCGGGAACCTGCACCACTATAGATCCAAACATTTACTCCGTTTACCTGAACCACAGCAGAACCGGAATTAGGGTCGTAATTAAATCTAAAGGTTCTAAAAGTATCATCGAGTGGAACTGAATAAACCACGGGCATAGTAATATTTAGATTTCCCCCTGAACCATTATCCAATCTAAATTTCATTTCCAAGTCTCCATTGCCTTTATGGCCGAACTTGAAAGAGCCCCCTCTTTCAATAAATCTTGCTTCATCGGTTTCATCGCGTTGGTAATCAATGGAGATGTCTATTCCATCCAATAAAAAAAAGCTGCCGTCTAATTCCAGGTCAATGTCATGAGAAGGAAGGCCGGCATTCAATCCATTTCCTGAAACTCCGCCTGAAGAGGAAATGGCGGTATTGCTTACAGAAAGGGCATTTGGGCCAACAACAGCTTGGGTGACAGGGCTCGAATCCCAATCAAAGAAGCTGATTACCTGGCTGTTAACTTGATTTACAAGTAAAATGGAGGCCGTGATGAGTGTGTTGATGGTTTTCATAAAATTCTCCTTGGTTTAAATAACGAAGAAATCCCCACCTCGGTTCGCCTTTTTCGATGAATTCACCCATTTTTCAGATAAATGAACCTATCAAAAGCCAATTTCAATAATAATTAGTTACCAAAAAAGGCAAATTGATGATAATTCGTAGAAAAGGAAAAAATACATAAAACTGCCTAGGGACAATTAATGAGTGGGTGATTCTCTTATTACTGAAAAGGAAACATGAAAAGGAATTTTGGGACTCATGAGATTTAAAAGGAAGTTGGTTTCTTAATGAATAGATAAAATTTCCATTCCCTTTGTTTGGGCCCGTATTTGAAAGTAAGAATTTTAAATGCCCCCCTTTTCTTCATAAAAACCGATTTTCTGCTTTTGCAATTAAAAGCCATTCAAAATCAATTAAAATCGCCTAAGTAGATTTGAAAATGCCCTTTTTCGCATTTGAAGTACAATCGTCATGAGTATGCCAAACTAAAATGAGCCAAGCATGAAATGTGAATCTTCGAATTCAAAAGGTGGGCGCGTAAGAAATTCTTTTAAACCCTTTATTAATTCAACATAATTATTCAAATTCAGGGCATGAAAAGATCCTTCCTTTTTTGCCTCCTTGCTTTTTCCTTCTCGCTTAGCCACAGCCAGATTAATTTGCCCTCCATAGCGAATATGTATGTCATGGATACGATTCCATGTCCATTGGATACAAATCAAATCATTATTACGCCAAAAGGTTGGGAGGTGTACCAAACCCAAAATGATGAATGGAATGGGCCCCGACTCAATCGTTGCATAAATTTTTTCGAAAGCACGGGTTCTGCGTATCAACATCTTATTTTCATAAATGAGATAGATACGAATCATACCCTATTCGTGAGAATGCACTTAAGCGATTCCACAAAAATTCCAATTCAACATAACACCCTCTTTCAGTTGACGGGAAATATATATGGTTTCGGATTGGAGGTGGAAACTGGAAATACTTGCTCAGGTGGGTTTTGTAGTGGATTAAATGTGGGAATAGAAATTCCGGATTCTACCGGTTCTGCAACCGATATGCGTTGGTACCAAGGCACTTTTGAAAACTATTGGGGTTCCAATACAGGACTTTGTTTTCCCTCAGAGAAGTTTGTGAATGGAAATTTCATTAGGGAAATCTTTTTTCAATTCAAGGTTCAGCAAATCCCCTTGCCATTAAACGCATATCTTAGTTTTAATAGTGGAGTCTGGGAAGAATGGGTTTGGTCACAACAAGTAACTTATATAAACACTTACAATATTGGCCCTCGCAGATGGTCTTCCGGATTTTATGACAATTCGATTGTGCTTTATCCCGATAGCACCTACCCATCACCTGCGCATGTAGGCTATATTAATGTTACACCTACCCCAAATACAGCAACAGCTGACACAATAGATGTTTTAGTTACCTCTCAAGCTCATTTTTCCTTTCAACCTTATACTCAATTAAGGGCAGGGACCAATATTTCAGGTACCCAAAACCATATTCTGTATTTTACCAATGAAGGGGGTGAAATTTGTTTCAGCTTTTTCGAATTCCAATCGCATGGCGGCGGGGGATACTTTCATAAAGCAGGAGACTTGCATATGAGTGGCCCCATGTCTTGTATGATGTTTTCGAATGGTTCCACTTTTCTGCTTGGCCAGGGTGAAACCCTGCATTATGGCAGAGAGGGAGAGGGGTTTTTGGTTTTACTTACCGGAGCAAAATTTATTATTGAAAAAGACGCTGAATTAATCATTTACAATAATCTCGCCATCGGTCAGGTTAAAGACGATGAAACCATTGGAAACGTGTATATGGATTTGAATAAGGGAAGTACATTGCGTTTCGCCCCCGGTTCTAAATTAAACAATACAATGTTCTCAGCCGGCAATCCGAAATTGTATATAAAAATGCGGGGCGGCATTTTAGATGATTCAGGCTTGTCTGCATCAGACAAACTGAATATCGTGCGGGTCTATGATGAACCGAATAATAATGGCAATGAGAATCTTGCCTTATTGGGAAATCCGGTTTCGAATACGTTGGCTTATTCATGGATAAGCAATGGCAGCAATGTAATTATTCAAGTAATGGACGCCACCGGAAAAATTCTATTCTCTGAACAAAAAGAAATGGCCAAGGGCATGAATTTCGAAGAAATTAAAACGAATTCATTTGAGCCCGGAATCTATTTTCTGAAGGTAACAGAAGGAGAGTTTTCAGGAACGCAGCGTCTATTGAAACTCTAAACTTCAGAATCAGGATTTCTCCTCGATTCCTTAGAAAGGGATTGATAGTTTGCGCATGGCAATCCATTGAAAAAGTTTAGCCTTTACTATCCTCTAAAAATACTTTAGTAAAAAGAGGAAGGCCCGTTAAAAACGGGCCTTACCAAAACCAACCAAATAAAAAGGCTATAAAAAGAACTCACGGTATAGACCGCGCTATATACTCAGCTAGAAATCCGAAATTGTCTGTGATGATTTTGGAAACTTCATCACTGGTAGAATTGTAACGGGCCGTAACCACATCGCCATACACAACTTTGCCCTGCTTATTGATTACATTGTAATGAACCTTAATCTTTCGTGTGTAGCGACCTAAGTCACGATCAATGCAACGCTCATAATCGGTCTTCA
>JAYSVQ010000418.1:0-3925 GCA_043718485.1 Bacteroidota bacterium | reverse complement strand
ATGTTGACAAGAAAATCGGGGTTCTCTCAGGCGGGGAAAAAGCCAGGGTTTCTTTGGCAAAAACGCTATTATCAGATGCAAATTTCCTTTTGTTAGATGAGCCCACCAATCACCTTGATATTGGAAGCATACAAATTCTCATTCAAGCCTTGAATGATTATGAAGGCACTTTTATCGCCGTTTCTCACGACCGGTATTTTCTGGAAAAGGTGGCGAATAAAATATGGTTTATTTCAAACCTTCAATTAGAGGAATATCCGGGTACTTATAATGAATGGCTTTACCACGAAGCCAGAAAAAAAGAAGAAGAAAACCCAACTTTAGTTCCACAAAAAACGCAAAAACAAACCGCGGTTTCAATAAAAGAAGAACCGAAAAAAGACTTTCATAAATCAAGAGAAAGTCAGAAAAATAAGGGAAGGCTGGAGTCGCAATTAAAAAAAATTGAGGCCGAAATTGAAACGATTGAAAAGGAGAAATCTGTTTTAGAAACCGAAATGCTTTCACCGGCAATCGCTTCTAATTATGCGCGAATTGGAGAATTGCAAAATGATCTTTTCGCATTGGAAAAAGTGCTCAACCAGAAAATGGAGGCCTGGGAAAAAACAGAAGAGGCTTTACTTGAATTAAGCAAAGCCTCTTCTTAAACCTTTTTACTTTTTATTCTTTTATAAATCGAGTTGAAAAGGTTTTACCGCCTTGATTCAATTGAATGAAGTACAAACCAGAACCCATGTTACCAAGTTCGATTGCGAGGTTTTGTTTCACCATTCCCTGTTGAATAATTTTTCCCACTGCATCCATAATTTCAAAAGTGGCGCCATCTAATTTTTGGTCAGACACCAATTGAAGAGATGAATGTGCAGGATTGGGGAATACCTTAATTGAGTTTAAATATTCAATTTCTCTACCAACGGCACAACTATAATGAATTTCATAGCCGGGGCCATTATTGGCACCATTTGAATTATCTGAAATGGTAATGGCGCCACCGGTAGAATTAATCGTTCCTCCGTTGGGTAAAGTTGCCCCTCCGTACGTACCAATAAGCGGACTCTGGTCGCTTGGGCCATCAAAAACCTTAATATAATCTCCAGCACCATTGAAACTGAAGGAAATGAAATTAAGAGAAATGGATTGTGCCCCTGGGGGTTGAATGCGAATGAGGGAAGTATTGTTATCCAAATAATTACCGGTTGGGCCTCCTGTATCAAAAATTACTCCGCCACATTCTTCAATATCCAACGTATCGTTATTCACAGCTAGAAATTGGCATGGATTTAGAGAATTAATGTTTACTAAATTCGGAACCGTTAAACTTTGGGAAGAGCCATCACAAGCATAAACAACTAGCGTAACGTTATAAGTTGAAGAAATTTGATACGTTTTTAAGGGGTTCTCTAAAGTGCTTTGGGTACCATCACCAAACTGCCATGTATATGCAACTGCGCCTATACTTTGGTTTGTAAATTGAACCGTGGCAGGTGTGGTACAAAAATTAACGAGACCATTTGTAAAGGCAGGCGTAAGGGTTGAATTATACGGACTTCCAATTCCGCAGGCGTACCAGGCATTCATTACTTCTTGTTGCTCTGGACTACATGCACCATATAAATCACCTGCTGCGGTAACAGAATACTCCCAAGTATCACGGTAATCGGATGAAGAAGTTAAATAAACATCGAGATTACGGTAAGCAATTTTGGCAGCTTTGGTCATACCAATAGAGGCTACGGTGAATGCATTGTTGTTATCATTGGTACCAGATCCCCCATTTACCAAAAGGGCAAACCAATAATTTTGAACACCACTATTGGTATGCACGCCCCCATTGTCACCGGTTCCAAAAACCCAATACCTGCCTTTATAGGTGTCTGGATTTGAAAAAGCCGTTGGGTCGGCCATGTCTCTTATCGCGCCTCTTGCCTCACCCATTCTTAAATCTGCCGTAGTTGGATTACCATATTGTTCAACACAATTGCCAAATATATCACAAAAAGATTCATTTAAGGCACCAGATTCATTTTGGTAAACAAGACCAGCAGTTGTTCCCACCACCCCATGGGTAAATTCATGGGCGACAATATCAATAGTTGTAAAAGGCTGATTATTAGACCCATCTCCAAAAACTGCGTAGGTGCCGTTGAAAGTTGCATTGTCGTAGCTGTCGTCATAATGAACATAAACCCTGAGTGCCTCTCCGCTGCCGTTGAAGCTGTTTCGGCTATGCGCTGACATGAAGTAGTCATAAAACATTTCAGCACCGTAATGCCCATCGGTTGCAGCCTCGTCAATATTTGCATTCACATTATTCCAGTAATTGTTTGCATCAGTGAAGTCAACTGCACTCGTTGTGTTAGTGGTTGTCTGGCAATTGCGCGTGCGAATTCCCCCGCCTCTACCTGATTCGCGAAGCCTGAAACTATTTACCGCAGTGGAATCTGTGGTGATATTTTTTGTACCGCTAAATTTAGTTACAGCTGTACCATTTGCGTCTGCAGAGTGAATTTGGGTATGCCTAAAAATAACCTCTCCGTTTAGGGCATCTACATATACAATTTCCCTTTTTTCTGGTTGAAAGGTGTAAATGTCAAATTTCCAGCAAAGGTGGAATTCGGCTATTTCAAAATTTCCGGAACGGGGTGCAAATTCCAAAGAACCATGTGGAAACCATGATGCTGAGGGATTATTGGTTTCTTCTTTTAAATACTGCTCCTCCTCACTTAATTCCCAACGAAATATAGAACCCGGATATAATGCCTTTGCCAATATCAATGCTTGTCCTTCGCTAAGGCTTGGATTTAGGTTGGGAACATCATACAAATGTCCGTTAATCATTTTTATTTCACCGAATTGCTCGTGAAAAATCATTTCACCACCAAAAACCGGAAATCCATTTGCGGTTTGAGTATAGCGTGTATGCACCATTCCCAATTCATCGGTTTGGCTGCGTTTAAAAACAAGGTTTTCAAATGCTTTAAGTCCGAGAAGGCCATTGAATTTGGCAAAATCAGCATTCACACTCAGGCCAGAGCCGGCATTAAAATAAACCGATTCAGGCCGGCCTGATTTCTCATTCAATCTTTTTCGATTGATAAAAGTTTCTGGGCCTTGGGAAACAAGAAAAAGGGGAATAAAAAAAGCAGTAAAAAGGGGTAAAAATAAATTTCTCATTTTGAAAAAAATCAGGTGTTTCCTATTTTAAAAACCAATAAAGATAAAAAGGAAAAGGCGTTTTTGGAATTACTTTTTACCAGAAAGGATGGGAATAAAAACTCGAAGGCACTCCTAATCCATTTATTGTCAATTAATTATGAAATAGAGGCCGCTATCCATTAATTCACATTTCGATGAATCTGTTCAATAAGACTTCCAAAAAAGAAAAACTAACCCTTAGAAAGGTAAAGGTAAAGCGAGTTATTCTATGACTTTAATCTTCATTGAAACGGGTGTTCTTGGCCTATCGACAGAGCCTTTCCCTTCGGTTGGAACAGCAGCAATTTTGTCAATTATTTCAAGTCCTTCTGTGATTTCACCAAAAACGGTATAGTCCAAATCAAGAAATGGCACTCCACCAATTTCTTTGTAGGTAGTTTGTTGGGCTTCAGAATAAGCAAATTTGTCATCGAAATTATTTCGAATGCGGGTGGAGGCATCCACCAACATTTGGTTGTTGATTTTATTGCCGTGAACAATGTAAAATTGGCTGCCTGAAGATTCTTTTTTTGGATTCGCTCCACCCCCCAAACGCGCTGCAGCCATAGCCCCTTTTTTATGGACATGGCTGGGTTTAATTTCTGCAGGAATGGTATAACCTGGGCCACCCTGACCCCAAAGATGTGGGGAGTTTACTGAATCTCTTGAATTTGGGTCACCGCCCTGAATCATAAAACCTTGAATAACCCTATGAAACAAGGTGCCATCC
>JAYSVQ010000417.1:0-3940 GCA_043718485.1 Bacteroidota bacterium | reverse complement strand
GATGAAAGCCATTTTGAAAAGGAAAGAACTAGAATCGATTCATTGTTAAAAAACAACGGGTATTACAGTTTTAACATGAGTTCGATTCGTTATGATTTGGATACCGTATTCCACCCTAAACAGCTTCAAGATGATGCTTATTTAGGGGTTTTTGCACGGGTAATCGTTGAATCAAATGCAAAGCCTTATACGATTGGAATGCTTTCTCTAAAGGTGGAACCCTTTGGTGCAGACACGGCAGAGCTGTATTACCTTATTCGAAAAGAGGGGATTGATGAAGCCTACCGAAAGGAAATTGGAATGCTAAAGCGGGAATGGGAAGACCTTCCGGAAATGCGATTTTTAATTCACAGCAGGGCAGTACAAGACTTAAATTTAAAATTTCTGGGAAACCAAATTCAATGCAAAGAGGGCCAAATTTATTCTTATGGGAAAGAGCGTCAGAGTGTAATTCGCCTTCAGGAATTAGGGATATTCAGAACGGTTTTGGTGCGCCATGAATTGAATGATTCAACCGGTAAGATTGACATACTTTTTGATGCCCGATTAGACAAGAAATTTCAGGCCAAAGCAGGTTTAGAAGGCTTTTCACAAGGAAACCGCAATGACCAAATTGCGCAACAAAACTTTTACCCGGGATTTGGAGGCCAATTAACGCTGCGCGACAAAAAGTTTTTTAGAGGCGCAGAGCGCCTTGAATTGTCGGCTAGAGGAAATATGTCTTTTTACCAACCTGCAAATGAAAAAGCCTGGCGAACCTTATATGAATTGGGTGTTTCCTCAACGTTTACTGTACCCCGTTTAATGGTGCCTTTTGGCTTGGCGCGTAAATTAAAAATGGGAAATCCATCAACTTTTTTTTCGGTGAAGTACGAAACCCAACGAAGGGTTGAGTTTACCCGCGATATTATAGGTTTGAATTGGTCCTATACTTGGTTTCATGGAAATTCACGAAAATACAGAAGTTCGGTTTCACCCTATATTATTAATCTCATCAACAGTAATTTGAGTCCGAGTTTTGAGCAAAGCATTCGTGATCTTTCCAATGCATTTTTAAAGGCGCTATTGTTAAGAGACTACCTTTCCCGTTTCAGCTCAAAATTTAGCTATCGTTTTACCTATTCAGATTACGGAACAACAAGAGAAAAAAGCACACAACTATTTCAACCCGTTTTCGAATTCGGTGGAAACACACCGTATTTAATTGATGCGGTTTTCAGACCCGATTCAACGCTTTTTGATAACCGAATCAAAAATGTACAATATGGCCAATTCGTAAAAATTTCGGCTGAGTATAAGCGAATGTTTCCCATTCAACGCAGGCATACCCTTGTTTTTCGGGCCTTTTCAGGTGTAGGCACACCCTGGAACCAAACCAGCTTAATTCCATTTGAGGCCCGTTACTACAGTGGAGGCGCTAATTCCATGCGCGGCTGGCAATCTAACACACTTGGCCCAGGCAGATGGAAATGGGGGCAAGTTCAAGGCGAAACCCCAGAATTGGAATATTTATTATTTCCGGGTGGTGACTTCATCTTCGAATCAAACCTAGAGTATCGGTATAAAATGACTAAGTTGATTGAAATTGCTTTCTTCACAGATTTGGGAAATGTATGGTTTTTACCCACAAGCAATTTCCAATTCGATGAGGGAAAATTGAAACTTGAAAACTTTCAACCCGGTTGGGACGCCGGAATGGGCCTAAGACTTGATTTTTCCTTCTTTGTATTCAGAATAGACTACGCCCACCAATTGTTTTCCCCAGATTTGGGGAAATTTGCTTTCTACCTTTTGGACTCAGAATTGGCAACCCGCCGATATCAATTTAATTTTGGCATCGGTCACCCCTTTTAATCATGACTTACGCCTCCATTCTAAAAGACATAGAGAAACAAAAGTTTGTACCGCTTTACTTTTTTTGTGGGGAGGAATTTTTTCAAATAGAAAAAATGGTAAAGCTGATTGAGGCCAAGGCCCTGAACCCAGGCGAGGAATCATTCAACAAAGCAGTATTATACGGACCGGAAACCAATTTTGAGCGGGTAATGTCAGAGACCCGCAGCTTTCCTATGATGGCTGAGCGGCGCCTTGTGGTTTTGAAGGAAGCCCAGAAGTTTAAAGACTTTGAAAAGCTGACGCATTATTTCGAAAATCCGGTTCCTTCTACCGTTTTTGTGGTCGTTTGGAAGGGAAAAGGCCCCGATGGAAGGTTAAAGGCAAGTAAGGCCCTTAAGAAAACCGCCTTGTTTTTTGAAGGGAAAAAGGTGTATGAAAAGGAATGTCGCAGCCTGGCAGATGAGTATGCCCGGTCAAAAGGTTTCAAAATTCAGGACCAAGCCTTGATGTTACTGGTTTCCTTTTTAGGCAATAATCCCGGTTTAATTGAAAGTGAATTAGATAAGATTTTTCTGAATTTAAGAGCCGAAGGCAAGCATCTTGTCGATCCAGAGATCGTGTATGAGATGATTAACATCGACAAAGACTTTAATGTTTTTGAATTGATGAATGCACTAGGGGATAAAGACCACAATCGGGCCCACCTCATTATTTCTAAAATGGCCCGCAACACAAAGGAATACCCTCCTATTTTAATATTATCTCAACTTTTTGGGTTTTATGATAAACTGGCACTGTTACAGTCAAAAGGGGCTAAAACCGACAATGACATTGCCAATATATTGGGGATTACCCCATTTATCGCTCGCCAATACCAAGGTGCTGTTCGAAGGGTAAGTTTAACCGAGGCACATAGAAACCTTGGGTTTTTGTTGGATGCAGACCTTCAAATGAAGGGAATTCAAACCACCCACATGGGCGATGAACATGTAATGAAAACTTTGGTTTTTAAGTTATTGAATTAGGATCCAAACCGTTTAGCTCATTTTTTCTATTAATTTTCAGGATTTTAATAAACTACAGGAATGTGGTTTTCTTTTTTTGCGGTGTGTTTAGCTTTTTGTATATTTGCTTGAACGCAATTTATTAAACCTTATTTTTATTCATTTTAAACTAGATGAGCCATGTTTTTATTCAAAAGAAAAAAGCGAAAAGCCCGACAAAAGTATCTGATGCGGGTCGCACAGTTTGATTATTTCAGTTCAGGGAAACTTTACATCATTGACAATCGGGTTGCCCGACAAGTTACCCTAGAGCCCCTGGAGGAATTTGTATTTCTTAGGGCGGATGGAGGAACCGATGTGTTGAAGCTCTCAAAAGAGTTAATAAAAAACCGACCCGGAGTAAGTGAGCTCGAAGGAAAACGCATAATGCAGCAAACAATAGACACGCTGGTCGAGAACAAAATTTTGCTTGAGAATTCGATTCCAACTTCCTTGCCCTATTATCTTACCATTCCCATGTCTCTCCTTAATAAACAAAAGGCCTTGAAACTCATGAAGCAAGATGGCTATTTGGCAGACCCAATCGAGTAATCGCTGTGGAAATCTTACATAGGAATTGTAAGCCCACTTGATTTGTTTCGGTCTATTCCTAAAAGCCGAATTAATCATTGAAAATCGTTGAAAAGAGGGTAAAAATGCCTACTCTAAGAGGGGCTGTCCTGTTGTTGATTTTCCCCTTTATGGGTCACTTTGCTGCCTTTGCCCAAACAGGGGTAATTCGGGGTTCGGTTTCTTCTGTGGAGGGCGAGCCTTTAATTGGGGCTAACGTAGTCATAATTGAACAAAAAACAGGGGCCTCTACGAACGAGGAGGGTTTATTTTTTATACCCAAATTACCCGGTGGAAGCCATGTATTAAGAGCGACTTACATGGGTTATGACACCCTTTATTTAAAAAGTACCGTTACCGAAGGTAAAACCATAACCGTAAAACTCCAGATGTCTGAGGCCTCAACCACCTTAGGCACCGTTGAAATAAGAGATTCTTACCTAGGTGAAATCAAAAAGAAAGAAATCACAACGGGTGTTACAGAAATTCAA
>JAYSVQ010000416.1:0-3950 GCA_043718485.1 Bacteroidota bacterium | reverse complement strand
GCAGTATGTAACTGAAGCGCAGAGGAATGAATATGAATTTGAGAATAATTCCCAACATGGATAAAAAACCTAAATCGTGGGAAATTAAAATCCAGTACCCGTATTGGTAATGATAAGCGTTACCTTTTGTTTGAAAGATTGAAGGGTAGCCTGTAAGTAGCTTTCCCGATCTTTTTCATGCTGTTTGTCTAATTCCAGCAGCAGATTCCAGAATGAATTCAATTCATCGCGCAATGATTTTCGGCTCTGCGTTGTAAGCGGAATCATTAACGTTAAGGTTTTGATCATGCTCGCCGGAAGCAGCACCATAGATTTTAAATCTGAATAATGGGTATCGGCCTCTGGTTTTTCCCAAACGTCTTTTATTTCGGTTTCAAAGGAATCGAGTGCCGATGCAAGGTTTGGGGTAGATTTGTTTTTGGCGAATGACTCACCTTCTTGTATGAGCTTATCCCATAAATCCAAAAAATGAAAATAGGTTTTTTGAAGGCGATTAAATTCGGTTGAATTGGACTTCCAAATACCTTGAAAAGATTCTAAGGCCTTTATGCCCATTTTATTTGCTTGAACCACTGCGTTTGCAGGATAATAAAAGAGGGTTTTGAAGATCATAGGTGCTGGGGTTGGTGTTTGAATCGGAAAATGCGTTTCCGTGTGAGAAAACTACGAAAAATTGCGGAAACGCAAGATTATCGCCTCAAAATCGAGCTTAAAATCCATTTTTTTAGGGTTTTGAAGCAGAAATCGCTTGGAAAATGATATTAGCGGGAGGGTTCGCAAGCCATAAATACAAAAAGTGAATGCAGTTAAAGGGTATGGATTTAATCTGGATTTGGTTCGAAGCTGAACTCAAGTCTTTAATTGCCAAAGAGAGGTCGTTTGAAAGAAGGTTCAACTCATTTGAAACCAGGTTCGGGTTTCTCTGAAATGGGGTGCAACTTCATTGAAATTGTGTTCGGGGCTATTGAAATGGAGGTAGATGGGTTTGAAAATAGTGTAAGGCTATTTCAGTACAAGACAATTTAGGCGAGAACTATCTATTGTCTACCCACATTAAATCCCTGACTGGATTCTGTGCCTTTAGGTACATAAGATGGGTAGAAGAATGTATTGAGGGTTTTATATTGTGCCGTCAGGTACAATATTTGGGAAAGAAGTGTAAAGAGTATAGCTCCCCCCCCCTTGTTTTTATTGTTGCACAGCCCGCCGTGGCAGGCGGTCAACCCTTCATACAGTTTATCGGTCGACATTTGAACTTCGCTCAACTCAATTGCCGGAAGCATCACAGGCTCCGAAGATTATGACGCAAGTGGGAGGGCAGCCTCTCAAAGAGCGACCAAGCAAAAGCCCCGCAGAAACCGGGCAGTACCAAAAAAATATGGAGCCGAAATCGTTCCAATATTGATACCCACTTGCAGAACAAATCTGCCATTTTGCAGACAAACTTCCCGAACTTGCATAAGGCAATTTATAATCTGAATTCCCGACCATACATTTGTTTCATATTAACCCTTAAATTTGTCAATATGAAAAAGTCAATCGTTGTTGGATTACATCTTCTCTACTGGAGCATGTACCTGTTTATTATCTTTTTGATGGTTGTGGCTTCACAACAAGGCCAGGAGGGAATTTCTCTTCCCGGGCCTAAGATGCTTCATGTTTGGCTTTCCTCGGTCTTGGTTCCTGGACTAATCGCCTTTTATGGGTGTTATACCTTTGTATTTGAAAAATTTCAGAAACAAAAGAACATACCTAAACTGATACTCTCTGGTTTGACCGTATTTTTAATAGGTGCTGTTATGGAAGACATCTATATATCCATCATACCCGGACCGGGACTTTTTACAGATGGTAGCGGTTCATTTTGGGGGTTAAGCATTGTTTTTTTTATGATCGCTTTTGTTAATGGAAGCATGGGCTTTATTTTGAAGGGATTTGTCACTTGGTACAGCGACATACAATTTAAAGCAGAGTTGGGCAAAAAGAATCACGAAATGGAATTGGCGCTCGTTAAATCACAGATCAATCCCCATTTTCTTTTCAATACGATCAACAATATTGATGTCCTTATTCAAAGCGATGCCTTAAAGGCATCTGCCTATTTGAATAAACTGTCTGACATCATGCGCTTTATGCTTTACGAAACAAAGTCTGATAAAATCTCCCTTACACAGGAACTGACTTATATTGAAAAATACATTGATCTTCAAAAAATTCGTACTTCCAATCCCAATTATGTAAATTACGCAGTGAAGGGAGATGTTGGTAATTTAATGATTGCTCCAATGCTGTTTATTCCGTTCATCGAAAATGCATTTAAACATGCAGAGAATAGAAAAATGGATAATGCAATAAATATTCAGGTTACAATTGAAAATGGCAAGATCATATTTGATTGCGAAAATTCATACAGCACGGATACCCAAACCAAATTGGGACATAGTGGGCTGGGCAATGAATTGATACGAAAACGCCTAACCCTACTTTATCCCGATAAACACACATTGCAACTATTGGAGGAGAAAAATATCTACAAAGTAAAATTGACAATCAGTGGCAATTAATTGCATCATAGTTGAAGATGAGCCTTTGGCACTTGAAAGGACGAGAGGCTATGTGCTTAAGCTTCCTTTCCTCAACCTGCTTTCAACTTTCGATAACGGTACGGATGCATTGGTGTTTCTGAAATCATACAAAGTTGATTTGCTTTTTCTTGACATTAATATGGGCGTATTCTCCGGCATTCAGCTGTTAGAAACGGGTAACATCGCAAGTCAGGTAATTATTACCACCGCCTATGATAAATATGCACTGAAGGGATTTGATCTCAATGTTACCGATTACCTTTTAAAGCCATTTACATTTGAGCGTTTCGTTCAGGCCGTTGAAAAGGCACAAACCAATCTGTCAAAAGCAGGAATTAGACTCGACAAAAAGTTTGTTTTTATTAAGACCGAGTACCGCTTGGAGAAACTTTTCCTTAATGAAATACTTTATATTGAAGGAATGAGAGATTACCGCAGAATACATACTGCCGATAAAAGGATAATGACCCTCCAAACATTTAAAGAATTTGAACAGGAAATCCCATCAAACATTATTTGCAGAGTGCATAAATCATATATGGTGGCTTTAGACAAAATCGAATCAATAGAAAGAGATAGAATTAAGATAAAGGAAGCCGTCATTCCCGTTTCAGAAACGTACAAGAAAGATTTTCTGAAACTTATTAATCAGTCTGCGCAATAACTATAATAATTGGCAGTGGATAATTTACTTTCAAGAGGTATAGAAATAAACTTTGTTATTCATCTAGCAAAGCCCGCCGCTGCGGGCGGGATCCTTTAACGTTAGGTGCAGCTCATCGAAATTTATAATATAGAATAGGTATGGAAGAAAACTGCCCCTAACCCTCCCTTTAGGAAGTTGGGGCCCGCCCGGATGAACCAGTTCGGAGGGGCACTAGAAAAAGTCCCGGATGAACTAGTTCGGACATGCCTGCCCGGCTGAGACTTCTCGGACGGGCCCTCCCGCATGCCCTTGTCTTATTGTCTACCCGCATTTAATCCCTGACGGGATTAAGGTGGGAACTATCTATTGTCTACCCACATTAAATCCCTGACGGGATTCTGTGCCTTTAGGTACATGATATGGGTAGAGGAATGGATTAAGTGTTTAGTATTGTGCCGTCAGGTTCAATATTTAGGTAGAGAATTTCAATGTTTGATTTTTCTCCACGGCTTTCTCAATTTTAGCCGGGCGGAGATGAATGCATCAAATGAACTACCTTTGTTTGGAAAACAATGAACAATAAATTTTTCAGCGGAAATGTTACAACCGAAAAGCTGATTTTCTTTTTAGCCGCTGCGACTTGTTTATTCCCAATCATTACCCCCCCAATTGCGCTTTTAATGGGTTTAATCATGGCCCAGTTTTTCGTGCATCCTTAT
>JAYSVQ010000415.1:0-3955 GCA_043718485.1 Bacteroidota bacterium | reverse complement strand
AAGACCCATGCACTTTGAAGCGGATTCATTGTTGCAAAAAATAGTAGGGAACATTCGGGTTTCGCGTTTAAAATACGGACGCCAAGGTGAATTATGGATTGGAACTTACGGAAAAGGCATTTTTGTAAGAAAGGATAATCAAATTATACAAATCGATGAGGGTTCCGGATTGGTGAACAATAACATTAACGAATTAGAAATTGCAGAAAATGGTGATGTTTGGGTTGCAAGCTCTGGAGGGGTAAGTTTAATCGAAATCTCATCGGGAAAAATTCGCCGAATTTTAAACATGACCTCGAACGAGGGATTATCAGAAACAGAAGCTAAAGACATTGCGATAATTAAGAACAAGGTTTGGGTTGCGACGATGAAGGGTTTGAATGTCTTTGACAAGGATTTGATAAAAAATATGAATCGTGCAGCACCGCGGATTTCGATTCGGTCAGTAAAATCGGGTACCGAAATTTTGGTGGACTCAGGATTGGTAAAAATACCGGGGGCGGAAAACAGAATCTCTATTTTCTTTCAAGGTATTCATTTCCGAAGCCGTGGAAATTTAAATTATAAGTACCGCTTATTGGGTCTTAATTCTATCTGGAGCACGACAAGTTCATCTTCAGTTGAGTATTCATCTTTACAACCCGGTGAGTATATTTTTCAGGTGTTTGCGCAGTCACACGATGGCATTTGGAGCGAAGCGCCTGCTGCTTACTCATTTGTAATCCTGCCTCCCTTTTGGAAAACTTGGTGGTTTTATTCGCTTATTTTTGTTTTGGTTTTAGGACTCAACTTGGGATTCCTATATGGCTTGAATCAGTCTCAAAAGAAAAAAACCTTGATTAAACAAAAAATTGCCTGGGCAGAAATAAAAGCCTTGCGTGCACAAATGAACCCTCATTTCATTTCAAATTCCTTGAGTACAGTTCAGAGTGCTGTACTTCAAGACGAGCCCTTGGTTGCTGTCGAGCAATTAGCCGAATTAGGAAAACTCATTCGCCGCGTGTTAGAAAATTCAGATAAACCTTTTGTTACCCTTTCAGAAGAAATCGCCTTAATTGAATTGTACTTGAAAATTGAGGAACGCCGTACCAATAAACAATTTTCATGGAAAATAGAACTGGACGCGAATTTAGATGACAATACCTTGATTCCGCCTATGCTTATTCAGCCCCTATTAGAAAATGCAATATGGCATGGGGTTTTGCCGATGAAATCAAAAGGGAGTATCCTCCTTCAAATCAAAAAAATAAACCTAGGTTTCAGTTGCGTCATTGAAGACAATGGAATCGGAATCTCGTTAGAGAAAAAAGTGGTGGCACCTCAAAATCCCGGAAAAAGATCTATGGGAATGAATTTGACAAGAGAAAGAATTGAAATGCTAAATTTGCAAGGCAATTTCTTTATAGAAATGAAAATGGAAAATTTGGGAGACAGCGATGCCGGCAAGTCCGGGACCCGCATTCAAATCGATTTTCATCCTAAAAAAACAAAGATTTCGATATTCTCTTGAAAAATATTAAAACCATTGTTATTGATGATGAAGCGGGAGCACGCGATGTTTTGTGCCGCTTAATATCCCAAATTCACCCTTCATTTGAGGTGATTGGTCAAGCCAATTCAGCTGAATCCGGAAAGGAAATGATTCAACAATTGAAACCGGACTTAATTTTTCTGGACGTACAAATGCCGGGTGCTACAGGTTTTGATTTGTTGCGGATGCTTCCCAATCCTCTCTTGTTCAAAGTCATTTTTGCAACTGCCCATGATCGGTATGCAATAGAAGCCCTGCGATTCTCTGCCCTGGATTTTTTGTTAAAACCCATAAGCCCAACAGAACTGAAAAATGCACTCGATCGCTTTTTGGAAAGGCATGGGCAAGGAATTGTTCAGACTGATGAATTACAAATGAATACCCTGATTGAAAATCTTGCAAAGGCTCATCAGCCGCCGGTTAGAATTGCGATTCCAGATTTAAAGGGGTTTAGTATCATTTTTTCTGACCAAATCATTTTCCTCGAGGCAGATGGAAATTATACCACATTTCACTTGCGAAATGGAATCAAAATGTCAGCGACACGGCTCCTTAAAGAATACGAAGAACTCCTTTCGACCCGAGGATTTTGCAGAATTCACCAAAGCCACATGGTTAATTTAACCAGTGTGAAACGATTCTTAAAATCAAATCTGCCTCAGGTAGAATTAGAAAATGGGGTTGTGTTGAATATTGCCCGTTCCAGAAAAGATGAATTCCTGAAAAACTTTCCTGAGTTTCAAGCCTAAGCCGTTTGAAAAATTAGCGCTTTTCTTCAAAAAAATTGCTCGGAAATTTAGGGTCAGGACAAAAGTCCCCTTTTCTACTTACCAATTATACAGCGGGAGGCGCCAATTATACAATGGCGATTGTAAACTGAATTGCCTTGAAAGAAATTGCCTTGAATTAACACACATGAAATTTTATAACCATGAAAAAAACATTATTCTCCTTGGCGGTGATCGGGCTATTTGCCCTGTACACCTCAGAAAAAGCAAGTGCTTGTAACTATTCCTATCTCCAACTCAATAGCGTTACCAGTGTCGGGGGAGGTGAATACGACATTAACATTACCTTTTGTGTAGGCAAAGGTCAAAGCCCCGGCTTCAATGGAGCCGACCAAAACACGGCGGCTTTCGCCTTTAAATTGGAGGGTGCAACTTATTCCAACACCAACCCTTATCCTATGAGTTTGGTTAGCCCAAATACAGGAGCGACTTACACAATAGAGCCAAATTATACCACCTCGACTTGGGCGATTTACGATAACCCTTCACAATGGTGGGCTTGTATTGGCGGTTGTGGTCCTGCGGGCTCAACCTGCATCACGATTACCCTTCGCACAGTTGGAATTCCCACTAAGATAATTGCAGGCGGAGCTGAAGCAGCCGGCATTATTGTTCCTCCCTACGGCTGCAATGGTTCTACAGACATGGAGGTTAGACCTATCTGTCATGGTTTTTCAGTAAATGCCGGTCCTGACAAAACTGTGTATATCGGTTATTCACCTGCATCTTGCGCTACCCTTGCTTCAGTTAGAACCGGTGGAACTGCGCCCTTTACTTATCTATGGAGCAACAATGCAACATCAACAAGCATAAGCGTTTGCCCAACCGTTGCCACAAACTATAGTGTTTCTATTACAGATGCGAATGCCTGTGTAGTAAGCGATGCCGCCCAGGTGAATGTTGTAAACGTCGTTTGTTCCGGCAATAAAGTAAAAGTGTGCAGAAATGGAACAAACAGATGCATAAAACAATCTCAAGTTCCATCTTATCTAAATAATGGCTACACCTTGGGAGCTTGCACTGCAAAAACAAATGACTTCGATGCAGAAGAAGAGTTGCCTTCACTTTCGGTTTTCCCGAATCCGTCGTTGGGAAATACAAAAATTGCCCTCTACTCTGATTTGGGTGGAGAAGCAAAAGTGGATTTGTATTCTCTGCTCGGTTCAAAAGTAGAAAGTGTATTTGAAGGTGTACTTGAGGCAGAAATGGAAATCATTCTTGATAAAGATTTTACCCATCTACCGAAAGGAATTTATTTAATAAGAATGCAGAATGGAAATAAAATAAGCAACCACAAACTTATCCTTGAATAGGTAACCCGTTCCAATAACCCACAAAAAACGCCCTCCGGGGCGTTTTTTTATTACTGTTAAATCTATTTACTCTTATCCGGAAATGCTGGTGGCCGAGGCAATTCTTTGCCTTTTTCTTTGAGTTCTTTCAATATTTCTTCAATTGTTCTAGTTAATTGTTGGTCATAACCTAAAAATTCTTGGTGCGGATCATTAATGACTTCTATATCCGGGCTCACCCCTTCTCCTTCAATTATCCATTTCTCACCTTCGGTATCATAGGGTGCAAATTCAGGTTTCATAAGGTAACCCCCATCGATAAAGGGAAGACTACCCCGAATTCC
>JAYSVQ010000414.1:0-3977 GCA_043718485.1 Bacteroidota bacterium | reverse complement strand
TTTTTCAAGCTCTGCCTCCAATTCTTCATCTGGAATAGTTTCTTCTTTTCGGAATATGGGTTTCCCGAGAAACTCAGAAACTGTGACTTCTTTTGAAGTGTGCCACGCCTTTTCAAATTGGTCAACATAAGAGAGAAAATCATTCTCAATTTTCGGATGAAGGTCTTTCGAATCGGGTGATTTGGAAAAGTCCATACCATATTCGGTCTTAAGCTTGAGTCTTTTTAGCTCGTTGTCAAAACGAAGTTCGTCTTCTGAATTTTCATTGAAAGGATTCATGTTTTATTGTTAATAAGGATAAGTAAAATTAATAATTTCGTTGAAATAAAGAAAACCGGAATTTAATTTTTGAAATTTTTGCCTAGATCAACTTGTAAATCCAGAATTAGCCCTCCTTCTTCAAATGGGCAATAAGTGATTGTAGAAAAAACGGGCAACTTTGAGTTTTTTTGAGGACCTGGATTTGATCCATAATTCGAAAATTCGTTTAAAAAATTAAAAAAGGTGGGAGTGAGAGTACCAGACGCGATAGCTATCGGGTGAGTCATCAGTGGCAATATCACCGGTTTCCTTCCCCACCATTTTCCAAGTCCTGTCAAGGTCTTGCCATTATTTGCCATCCGATCTTTATAGCTTTCCTTTGATATTTTGGAAACGGGAAATGGTGTTTCTATGAATGAGGGTTGAAAAACCATTTTATTTTGAGTGGGTCAGTCGTTTGATAAGTTTGTACATATGCGTTCCGAGATGGTTTGGCCACCTTTCTGAAGGGTTGCTATCGAGGGATTGTGAACGCGTTATTGGGAGTTGCAAACCGGGCAAGAATTTCCCTGCATCAAGATTGGATTTGTTGAATGAACCAAGGATCGTAACCAATTCTGTTTCCAGAATTATCCCTGACCAGAAACCAATTTTGGGCGCAATAGGGCTGTTTGGGTAGCAGGATATCAAATTCACCTATAGGGCTGAGGAACCCGGAATTTACAGCGTGATTTTCAAAAAATTTGTTCGATCATGGCACATACCAACAAAATTCACTTATTTCCTTTGGATGCTTGGTGAATGGTGTTTTATATTTGAATTATTCTTAAAAAATCAACAATGAAAAAAAAATTTACGCATTCCATTCTCTTGCCCTTCACCTTATTCTCGTTTCTGGTTTTATTCAATAGCCAAGCCCAAGCTCAAACCTATTGCAGTGCCTCATTCACATTTCAGGTGGTACCAAATTCCCTCACCGTGAACTTTACAGATGCCTCACCAAGCTCAAACCAATGGTCTTGGTATTTTGGTGACGGAAATACCTCAACTATGCAAAACCCAATACATACCTATGCGAATGTTGGAACCTACGTTGTCTGCCTCGCTGTGCAAGGTTGCGTTGATACGATTTGTTTAAGCGTATCTGTCGGTGCCCCCCCATGCAATCTGGTTGTAAATGCGGGTCCTGATCAGGGATGGGTAGGAAAAAATGGGTCTGCGAAGACCTTTACTCTTGCCGGGTCAGCTGTCCCTTCAGGTGCAACCGGACAATGGACCAAGATTAGTGGACCTTCCGGAGGCACATTTTCAAATGCAGGTTCAAATGTATCTACCTTCACCTGTGCTGTTGGCAATAGCAGCAATTATATTTACTCTTTGAGGTGGAGTGTTACAGACCCCAATTGCCCTGCCCCCGTGTACGATGATGTTCAGCTGAAATTTTATAATACACAAAGCTTGCCTCCATGTGAGATGGGAACCCTTCGTGTAGGCAACAACGTTAACAAAGTGTATATGCACACACATCTTGCCAATGGTGTCTGCACGGATGAAATCCAGGCTAACATCAATCCCGGTACAAATGCAGGTCCTCAAATGGCCGCCAAACTTTTACAGGGTTATCATTTGGGACGTTGTATTGGCGGTGTAGCAACTGAGTTTCCCCGCCCTAGTTGTAAGTGGGAGGGTTCTGAAATGGAAGAAGTTATTTCTAACTCCTTGAATGTATCTCCAAATCCATTCAGTTCCTCAACCACCTTTTCGTTCAGCTCAGAAAATGATGCATCAGTGACACTGAAGATCTATGACCTTAATGGAAAACTCATTGTTATGCCATTCACAGGCGAGGTTCTCGCTGGAGAAATGTATTACGCCAAATTCAACACAGATGACAACCTAGCCAACGGTATCTACTTTGCCCGGCTGGAAAGTACTTCCGGTGAAATGCTTACGAAGAAGATTATTATCACGAAATAATCACTTGCATTTATACGAATTTTCTGAAAGGAGGCTGCCTCATAACGGCAGCCTCCTTTTTTTGAAATCAGAAATTCCAGGAGCTTTTGTTCCAATAATAAAAATCAGGTCGAAAAAGCCATCTTCCACGGAAGGAAGTTCCTGGTCCATTATGACCTAAACACTTTTTATTTCTTATGAGAAAAGCGGGAGTGCAAGTTGCAGCGTGCGAGATCAGGAAAAAACCAGAGTTCGTGTTTTGGCTCTCGCTCGTCCGAACGGTATGATCCGGGCGGGCTCTCACTCTAACTCTGATTTTTGTTGCGGGGATCCTCCAAAGGCGGACGAACCTATGTCCGCCGCGGCGGAACCTGTGCGCCGCGGCGTATATGAGCCCGACTTGCTAATGGGGAATATTTAAAATGAAGTCTCTACCCACTCCAGACTTTAGCCATTTCTCTTTTGCCATCGCCTCAGATTTCGTATTGAATTTTTCATCGTAAATCAATTTCCAAGGCCGAAAACGAATACTCCAGTCTCGGGTTCCGGTTTCATTGTGTGACCTTAGTCTTTGTTCAAGGTCTGCAGTGCAACCTGTGTAATGCTTGTGGTGTAACTCAGAATACAATACATAAACGTAAAACATGGTTTCTTCTAATTGAAAAAGGCCGCATGTGCGGCCCTTGTAGTCCCGGCGGGAGAGACTTCGAACTTTTTTGATGATCTCGCACGATGTCAGGCCGCTTTAAAAGCCTTGCGAACTTCACCAGTTTTTGAACTGGTAGATCCAAAGAAAGCGGTGGAAATCTGATGTGAGACATTCAGATTGATTTGGATCAAGCATGGGCTACCGCATGTTTATTTTCCGAGAATCTTCTTACTTTTTATGGGTTATGCTTTTTCTTGAGCTGATCGGTGTTTTTCCTGACTTGTTCCCAAATTGAAATGGCTGATTCCCCACTAATGCCTGCTTTTTCTGCAAGTTCCTGTATGTTGATTTCCTTTTGCTCATTGTAAAGTGGAAGTGCGAGTTCAAGAAAATGATTTATTCGCTTCAATTCATCTGATTGCTCCTCATTCACAACTGAATCGAATAATTTCTCATGGGGATTTAACGCAATTTTTTTGTTCAGGATTTTCTCAGCGGTGATTTGCATACCAGGTGAAACCAGAATGTCCGCTTCAGAACTCAAGTCAAGGCCGGCATTTGAAAGTGCTTTCGTCAAACTTTCAAAACCAGCTTTCGTCATTGCAGTTCGCATAAGCTCTTTTCTCTTTTCATCGTAATACGCGATGGCAAAATGGGGTGTACCGCCCTCCTTTTTTAATTTAAGCTGATACACATTTTTATTCCAGGCAATGGAGAATTCTGTTGCAAGTTTGTCGTTTGGGAGAGTATCGAGCGTGTCTCTGGCTTGGCAAATGACCATTTCGTGCTCTCTCGAAACGACAACCGGAATACCTGATCCTTTGACAAGCATAAAAAATGGAAATGGATTGCTCTCAATATCATTCATTATTGTTTCTTCACTTTCAGTCTGCGGATTTAGCTCTGTTGCAAAAAAGAAAATATCATCTGCTGTAAAGCTTCGAAAAGGCACGATCATCCCAAAGGTCTGCCAGCATTTGCCGTTGAAGGCAATCAGATTGAACCAGAGTCTTTGCTGCTGTGCATGTTCTGTGGATTGCATACCCGGAGAGTACAGCAAGTATTGTTCCCCGTTTAGTATGTCTTCCATTTCAAAAAAAGCATTCGTCGG
>JAYSVQ010000413.1:0-4003 GCA_043718485.1 Bacteroidota bacterium | reverse complement strand
TACGGAAGTGGTGGCCCCTTTCATAGTTCAAGTGTTGAATCTGCAATTCTCACCATAAAAGGCTTAAAAATTGCATATCCAAGTAATGCAGCAGACATGAAAGGATTGATGAAAGCTGCATTCTTAGACCCCAACCCCGTAATTATTTTTGAGCATAAAGGATTGTATTGGGGTAAAGTTCCGGGATCAAAAGAGGCGCGGTGCCTCGAACCAGATGCTGACTATATCGTTCCTTTGGGCAAAGCAAGAATTTATCAGGAAGCAGATTCTTCATCCATACAGAATGGAAATTCTTGTTTGGTGATTTCTTACGGGATGGGAATTCATTGGGCGCGAAATGCTTCAAAGAATTTTCCAGGACAAGTTGAAATACTAGATTTACGAAGTTTAGAACCTTTGGATTGGGAACAAATTTGCGAACGGGTGGCGATTCATGGAAAAGTTTTATGTTTGACCGAAGAAGCTTTGCGAAATTCATTTTGCGAATCTCTTGCCGGCAGAATTTCTGAACATTGCTTTCAACTGCTTGATGCCCCGGTGATGTGTTTTGGAGCAGAAAACGTTCCGGCAATTCCTTTAAACTCGATTTTAGAACTTGAAATGTTACCTTCAGCCGAAAAGGTGGCTGAAAAATTAGGTGAGCTTTTGAATTATTAGGTTAACTCCTGATTAAAAACCTCTTTAAAAACCGCCAGGCTACCGGGTTCTTTAAATCCTTCTAAATGTTGCCTGAAAAAAAGGATCATCAATTTTATAATTTGATTCTTTTCAAAATTATCAAGGGAAATAGTTGAACAATTTTCTGCTGTAGCACCAATAAAATAGAAAAAGGGAGCACCCACATTTGGCTCTGTTTTCACATTTTTCAAAATGCCTGTTTCTGTATCAAAGAACAGGAATTGATTGGCATGGGTGCCTGTTTCAAGCAGGGGATGAAAACCACACGACAAACTCAATTGAATTAAAAAATAAATAAAGTGGTGAACCAGATTTTTTTCTTCGTTCTCAATTCGCAACATTACATTTTTTAAAAGAAGATATAAAGAATCGTTTCTTTCTTCTTCTTTTACGGCTTTATCAAACCATTCTAATGCGACCAATCCCAAGGCAATACGGGTGGGTACCGTTTGCAAACGATGCCAGAATTGGTTGAGGTTGCTTTCTGTAATTTGTTGTAATTCTCTCGTTTCTTTAAAGTAAAACACAACGTCTATACACGACATAGGCTGGAAATAACTGTGTTTTTTTGTGGCCCGGGAAGAACGCATCCCCTGCACAATAAAATTCATTTTTCCATATGTTTTTGTGAATAAGGTTACGATTTGAGCAGAATCTCCATACTTTCGGGAGCCGAGTACAATGGCCTCTGTCTTTCGAATCACAAGGTCTAATTTACGGGTTTAGAACTTGAAAGACTTCTTTCTAACGGAGAAATAAATTTGCCGGGCGGCTAATTATTGCCGGACACAATTTGAGGGCAATATCAAGCATCGCCTTTTCCTCGTCAAACAAAGACAATAGCCTATCATAGTCCATTGGGTTTTCCAGTTGCACATTTTCCATTCCCAAAGGGGAACGTGAATTAGCAGGAAAAACATAGTGACCGGAAAAATTGTGGGTTTGGATAAGTGCCGTCAATACTTCTTCTGGGGCAACATGTTCCGTTTTTTCATCGCCTTGAATAAGAGTATTGGTGATTATGACGTTTGCATTTTTCCGGAGCTTTAAAATTATTTCGGCATCGACGATTATTTTATTTTCTCTTCGTGAGAATAGGCCCATTCGCTCACCCGAATGTGGCACGTTTACGATTAAAGCCTCACCTAAGATTGAAGACAATCGTTTCGTAACGAAAAATGTATCTTCCACCTTTTCCCCAAAAGCTTCATGAATGATAAGTGCCGGACTGGCTTTGTCGAAATAATGCGCCAATTCATGCATCAGAACCTTATCTGACAAATTTGCTTTGCTTAAATAAAGTAAAATCATGAATTACATACCAATAATGGCCACTTTGGTTATTCCGGCTCCCTTACCCTCGTCATCCGCAACCATAATAATGTATACGCCTGGCTTTACTTTGTTTCCCCATTTGTCTTTTCCATCCCAAACGGCCTGGCCCCCCAGAGAAGGCATTTCCTGAACGACCGCACCTGAAGCGTTGGCGATTTTTACTTTTGAATTTTCCAACATTCCTCTAATTACGATATCACCATCAAAACCCGATAAAACCGGATTAGGAAAAACAGAAAGGTTGTTTCCATCATTATAGGTCTCGACTGCATCTCCCATGTAACTGATCAAACCTCTTTCTGTTGCGAAAAAAACTTCGCCCGTTGAAGGGTCAATTGAAATGTCATTTATGTTATCTGCAAAAAGCGGAGAATTACTTTTTGTAAAATGGAATATCAATTCGGTACCTTCTGCATTCATCAGAAAAGCGCCTTCTTCGGTTCCAATCCACTTACGGTTTGCGCCGTCTACCGCAATTGCCTTTCCTTTTTGAAACTTTAACAAACACTGATTTTCATAGACAGGGCAACTACCATCTGGAAAATTATTTTCATAGACCGAAAACGGGTCATAAAAAACCCAAACTCCATCACCCGTTCCTGCCCAAATTTGCCCTGTTTTATCTTGAACGAGAGATAAAACATCTATGGAAGGCAATGCGCCATTTCCTAAATTATTATTGAGAACTCGATATTTATCGTCTGTTGTGGAATTGGGCGTCGATTTTTCTGAAAAAACAGAAATTCCGGCATTTTCATTTGCCACCCATTTATTTCCATAATCATCAACAATCATTGCAACCGGCCTGGAATTTGCCATTTGATAATTGTACCACAAACCCTCTGCTGTTTTGTAATTAAGGGTTCGCTCTCCATTTCCCAAAATAGTAGTAGCCCAAAGTCCGCCCTCAGGATCTGTTGAAATACTACTCATTCTAATATCTTGTGGGCCTAGGCCTAATAATCCGGAATTGGTACCGATGTATGTATTTAAAACTTTTCCATGAGACAGCTCGACAATGCCTTGCAGGTTAGAGCCCATGTATGCTTTTTCTGATTTGGCATCATAATGGGCAACTGTAAAGCCTCGATAAATTGAGGTGTCGAGCGTGCCTTTTGAGTTGGCGAAATTAATCCAGCCTGAATCGGGATTAAAATAATAAAAACCGTAGTTGTCGTAACTCGGTGCTGAACCCTGTCTACCCGCAGGTGAAATATACAATTCGCCTCTGCCGGCAGCGACCCGAAAAGAAAAATTATTGAGCGGCCCGTCAGGTGATTCCATAATTAATTCTTGATTTTCATAATGAATTAACCCACCCGATGCGTCACCCACCCAAATTTCATTATCATGTGCATGCGCTGCGGTTTGTGACCCTCCATTATTAACGATGGCAAATGAATCTTTGGAAACAAAGTAGAATTCTGAAATATTTGCCCCTGTAGCAATTACTACATCGTTTTTTGAGTCAAAATTGGAATGGGATTTGGTTTGAAAATTAGTGCTTCCCCAGCTGAGGCCCACCGATTTTTGAAAAACACTATCCTCAACCACGGCAAAAAGTTTATCATCGCCTGCGCCCAAAAAAATACAATTGCCAACAGGTAAATTTCCCGTACCTGAAACTACATTCCATGCAGATGGATCTGCGAGATTGGGATGTTGCATTGATGCCCCAAACAAGCCTGAATTTCCCATCGCAGCAAATATAGAATCATTCCATATTTCAAGGGCGCTCACAGGGGCTCCTGTATTCAATCCCCCGATTTTAGTGTAGGATGCCTTCGTTTCCTTTTTTGTTATATCATAAACCACAATTCCAAAATCAGTGGCGATGTACAAAAAACCATTAAGGCTTCTGAATTTCCGTATCGTTTTTGTTGTAAATGAAGTTGAGCGTTTAATATCAGTTACCATTTGGATATCTGAAGGGTCTGAAAAATAATCAAATGCGCCATCGTCATATCCAATAAACAAAAGACCACTTTGT
>JAYSVQ010000412.1:0-4017 GCA_043718485.1 Bacteroidota bacterium | reverse complement strand
GCCTTTTTATTGTGAAATCAAGCGATTTACTGGGAAATACCTTGCAATCCGGTCGATTGCAGGTGAGGTAATTGTAAACCTTTTCCTCCACGCCTGATGAAGGTCATGTTTTAAATCTCATGACATAGAATTAATTTGCGCTTTAATCTTTCTATTCACAACCATGTCTGTAGTTACAATGAATGCCAGCACCGAGCTTCAAAGCCTCTTGGGAAAAGAAGCAGATTACCTGCTCAATCATACTTGTAAAACCATTCCGGCATCCTCACTCCATTTGCCGGGCCCTGATTTTGTCGATCGCATTTGGAAAGACAGCAACCGCAACAATCAAGTATTGCGAAACATTCAAACCCTGTTTAACCATGGGCGTTTAGGCGGCACGGGTTATTTATCTATTTTACCGGTTGACCAAGGAATTGAGCATAGCGCAGGCGCATCTTTTGCCAAGAATCCGGCTTATTTTGACCCGGAAAACATTGTAAAGCTTGCAATTGAAGGCGGATGCAATGCCGTAGCCTCAACCTTTGGGGTCTTGGCTTCGGTTTCAAGAAAATATGCACACAAGATTCCTTTCATTGTAAAAATCAACCACAACGAGTTTCTTTCTTATCCGAATAGCTACGACCAAATCGCTTTTGGCTCGGTAGATGAGGCTTGGAATATGGGTGCAGTGGCAGTAGGAGCGACAATTTATTTCGGCTCAGAAGAATCGAAAAGACAAATTGTGGAAGTAGCTCAAGCGTTTGAAAGGGCACATGAATTAGGCATGACCACCATTTTGTGGTGTTATTTGAGAAATGCTGAATTCAAAAAAGACAAAGACTACCACGTGGCGACGGATTTAACTTCACAGGCCAACCACCTTGGAGTTACCATTCAGGCCGATATTATCAAGCAAAAGCTGCCTGAAAACAATGGGGGTTACAATGCGCTCAAGTTTGGAAAAACAGATGAGCGTGTGTATTCGCAGTTGACGACAGACCATCCGATTGACTTGACCCGGTATCAGGTTGCGAATTGCTATATGGGCCGTTCCGGCCTGATCAACTCTGGCGGTGCCTCGGCAGGTGCATCTGACCTGGCAGATTCAGTGAAAACGGCTGTGATCAACAAAAGGGCAGGGGGCACCGGACTTATTTTGGGCCGCAAGGCATTTCAAAAGCCATTCGCCGAAGGCGTTAAGGTTATTCAAGCGGTTCAAGATATTTATTTGAACAAGGAAATCACCATTGCATAAGGTTGCTGGGGAAAAGGTTTTCTATTGATTATCAGGCGATTATTCGTTCGTAAGAGTCAAAACAGAAAACGGCTTCTATTCTTTTTTAATTTCATTCTTTTACAAAGCTTTACACTCGTCCCATAAAGGGCATTTTTCATTTAATTCGACAAGTATGACCTGGTTCAAACGGGAAAAAGATAATATTCAAACCCCAACCGAAGAGAAGATTGAGCCACCCGATGGCCTTTGGACAAAATGTCCGGATTGCGCCACGCCTTGGTTATCTCGTGATTTAGAAGAAACGGCTCATGTGTGTAAATCATGCGCCTACCATTTTAGAATCAGTGCATCCTCCTATTTCGACCTACTTTTTGATGACAAAAGCTGGAAAGAAATCAACTCAGAATTGGTTCCCGGCGACCCGCTCAAGTTTGTCGATACCAAAGCCTACCCCGACCGCATAAAAGCCACGCAAAAGAAAACCGGGCTCAACGATGCTGCCCGCAATGCTTATGGCAAAATAAAAGGGAAAGAATGGACGATATCATGCATGGATTTTGAATTTATTGGCGGAAGCATGGGTTCAGTTGTGGGCGAGAAGATCGCCCTGGCGATTGAGTTTGCCATTAAGCGAAAAACCCCCTTGCTCGTCATTTCCAAATCAGGGGGGGCGCGCATGATGGAAGGGGCCCTTTCACTCATGCAAATGGCAAAGGTATCTGCAAAACTGAACCTCTTGAGCCGTGCAAAACTTCCCTATTTTTCCTTGATGACCGATCCCACAACTGGGGGCGTTACCGCTTCTTATGCCATGTTGGGTGATTTCAACTTGGCTGAGCCAAAGGCCTTGATAGGATTTGCGGGACCCCGCGTAATCAAAGAAACCATTGGCAAAGACTTGCCTGAAGGCTTTCAGCGAGCAGAATTTCTGCTTGAAAAAGGCTTTATTGACCAAATTGTGGATAGGCGAGTTTTAGCAGAGCGGCTCGCGCTTTTGCTTTCAATGGTCAAAGCCTAACCGCAGATGCGGTTTATTCAGCATCCCATCCTCTGTAATTATTATTTGACCTACCGTTGCAATGCGGCTTGCAGTTTCTGTGACATTTGGGAAAAACCCTCGCCCTATGCCGACCGTGAAACCCTCGTTCGCAATTTGGTTTCGCTGAAAAAGCTGGGAGTAAAGGTGATTGACTACACAGGTGGCGAGCCTTTGTTGCATAGCGATTTGCCCTACTTCTTAGAGAAAGCAAAGGAATTGGGCTTCATTACCACCGTCACTACCAACGGATTGTTATATCCCAAAAGGGCAAAATCATTGGCCGGAAAAGTCGATATGCTCCACTTTTCACTCGATTCCATTCATGAAAAGAAGCATAACCAAAGCCGTAAAGTGGATTGTTTTTCCTTTGTGCAAGAGAGTCTTGCCCTTGCCAAACAATTAGGCGAAAGGCCCGACATCCTATTTACCCTAACCGAAGATAATATTGAGGAAATTCCCGAATTGTATGCCCAATACTATCAGAAAGAAGGTTTTAATCTGATCCTGAACCCAATTTTTGAGTATGCAGGGCTGGGCAGTAGTCTTTCTGAATCCACCTTAAAGGCCCTAAAGGTTTGGTGTCATAAGCCTGGTGTGTATTTAAACGAGGCTTTTCTCGATTTACGCTTGAATGGGGGGAATGACATTAGCGCGCCTGTTTGCAGAGCAGCATCCACCACGATTGTAATTTCACCTGAAAACAAGCTGGTAATGCCTTGTTACCATCTTGGCATCAAAGAATTAGAAATTGGGGAGGATTTAGCAGCATTGTGGAAAAGTAAGGCCGTTCAAGATTGGGTTGTGCAAGAAGGAAAACTGCCGGGCTGTGCAGCCTGCACCGTAAATTGCTACATGGAACCCTCATTTTCAGTAGAATGGGGGCCTTATTTCCGCAAATCGCTACCCTCAACCTTGGCATATGCCCTCAACCGTTGGGTATATGCTTGAGTGCAGGGGGATAAGAACAAAAAGATTTTTGAGAATTCAGGGCCGAAGGCCTATATTTGCCGGTCAATTTAGAAAGTAAAAATAAGCTGTTTTAGTATTTAATCGCAGATAGACGATGTATCTTACCAAAGAAGTTAAAGAAGAGATTATCACCACGTATGGTGATGGCAAAACCGCCAAAAACACCGGATCTCCAGAGGCACAGGTGTCCTTATTCACATTTAGAATCAATCATTTGACTGAGCACCTAAAAGTGCACAAGCATGACAATTCTACCCGAATGGGCCTATTACGTTTGGTGGGTAAGCGCAAGCGTCTTCTGGCTTATTTACAGAAGAAAAATATCGAGCGTTATCGTGCTATTATTAAAGAATTAGGAATTCGTAAGTAATTCCCGATTTCACGGTAGTTCTTTTCTTCTCACAAAATACAATTATGCAAAAGACTGAGAAAGTTATTACGCTCGGTAATGGTAAGTCCATATCTATCGAGGTGGGTCGCTTGGCGCGACAGGCCGATGGTTCGGTAATGCTGCGCGTGGGTGATACCATGATGCTGGCGACCGCCATGGCCAAAAAAGAAATTAAGCCAGAGGTCGATTTCCTTCCCCTCACTGTAGATTACCTTGAAAAATATGCCTCCGCTGGAAAGATTCCCGGAGGCTTTTTTAAGCGCGAAGGCAGACCAGGTGATTCAGAGGTGTTGGTCGCTCGTCTGGTTGACCGGGCATTACGGCCCATGTTTCCTGAAGATTACCATGCCGACACGCAGGTCATCATCCAATTGTTTTCTTTTGACAAAGTAAACGTTC
>JAYSVQ010000411.1:0-12862 GCA_043718485.1 Bacteroidota bacterium | reverse complement strand
TCCGGAAGAAGAAGTAAAACTTGCAGTGAAAATAAAACAGGGTTGCCAGGCATCGCTTGAAAAGTTAACCAAAGCAAATCTTCGCTTTGTTGTATCCGTTGCAAAGCAATACCAGAACCAGGGCCTTACATTACCCGATCTTATTAATGAAGGAAACCTTGGATTAATAAAAGCAGCGCAACGTTTCGATGAAACCCGCGGTTTTAAGTTCATTTCCTATGCCGTTTGGTGGATTCGCCAAAGCATTTTGCAGGCATTGGCCGAGCAGTCCCGTATTGTTCGCCTTCCGCTAAACCGGGTAGGTGCCTTAAATAAAATCGGAAAAGCCTTCTCAAAGCTTGAACAAGAGTTTGAGCGTGAGCCTTCACCAGAGGAAATTTCCCAGGTGTTGGAGGGAATGAGTGAAGCAGAGGTTTCAGATACCCTAAAAATCTCGGGTCGCCATATTTCAATGGATGCGCCTTTGGTTCAGGGCGAGGAAAACCGTCTTCTCGACGTTTTAGAAAATGACGAGGAGCCGGACCCAGATTCAGGCTTAATAAACGAGAGTTTATCAAAAGAGGTTGAGCGGGCACTGTCCACTTTAACACAAAGAGAGGCAGAAGTTATTCGCCTTTATTTTGGAATTGGGGTGGAACATTCGTTAACTTTGGAAGAAATAGGTGAGAAATTCGATCTTACCCGTGAAAGGGTACGTCAAATAAAGGAAAAAGCCATCCGGCGATTAAGGCACACAAGCCGGAGTAAAGGGCTCAAAGGTTATTTAGGTTAAACAAGGTTCTTTTCGTTCTTTAAAGAAAGCCTGGGAGGGATCCTAGGCTTTCGTTTTTTTGTCAAATCCCATCCTGTTCAGCTAATTTTACCTCATGCTTGAAAGACCCCGCAGAAACCGCAAATCAGAAGTAATTCGCGGATTGGTTAAAGAAACCTGGCTCCATCCCCAACAATTAATTTATCCCTTGTTTTTATTGCCAGAGCTGAATCAGAAGCTCGAAATATCATCAATGCCGGGAATTTTCAGGCTTTCAATTGATTTAATGTTGGTTGAAATAGAAGAATGCATGAACTTGAATGTGAAAGCATTTGATATTTTCCCTGCGGTTCCTGATTCCTTTAAAGACAATACCGCATCCTACAGCTGGAATCCTCATAATTTCTACCTAAAGGCCATTTCAGAAATAAAAAAGCGTTTTCCTGAAGCGGTGGTGATGACCGACGTCGCAATGGACCCTTACAGCGAGGATGGGCATGACGGTTATGTTGAAAATGGGGAAATTTTAAATGATGAGACTTTGCCCTATTTGGCAAACATGGCCCTTGCGCAGGCCCATGCGGGCGCTGACATAATCGGCCCCTCAGATATGATGGATGGCCGAATCGGCTTTCTGAGAGACGCTTTGGATAGTGCAGGTTTCACCAAAGTCAGTATCATGTCTTACTGCGCGAAATATGCAAGTGCATTTTACAATCCCTTTCGCGATGCGCTCGATTCTGCCCCGAAATCGGGGGACAAAAAAACCTATCAAATGGACCCTGCAAATGCGAATGAAGCCCTGAGAGAATTACATTTAGATGAAAGTGAAGGCGCCGATTTTCTTATGGTAAAGCCAGCGTTGGCCTATTTAGATGTAATTCGGTTGTTAAAGGATAATACCGCTTTGCCAATTTCAGCTTACAATGTAAGCGGGGAGTATGCGATGGTAAAGGCGGCTGCAGAAAAAGGATGGCTCGATGAGCGAAAAGTGCGCGATGAAATGTTGCTGTCGATAAAAAGGGCAGGAGCAGACATCATTCTCACCTATTTCGCCAAAGATTTTGCCCGCGATTGGAAAGCCCAACAGGGCTTTTAGGTTTATGCGCACCTTGGGATAAACCTAATTTGTTTGAAAGGGAATAAATACGGTTTTTGCTCATTAAATAATAGCTAATGTTGGTTTCACCCTCTCTTTTATCCGCAGATTTCAACAACCTTGGCAGAGATGTCGAAATGCTAAACCAAAGCCAAGCCGACTGGTTGCATTGCGATGTGATGGATGGCGTTTTTGTTCCCAATATTTCCTTTGGTCTACCCATTCTTTCTGCGGTAAAAAAGATAAGCAAAAAGCCACTCGACGTGCATTTAATGATGGTTCAACCCGAGCGCTATATTGATGCCTTTAAAAAAGCAGGTGCAGACTACCTGACGGTACATATTGAGGCTTGCATTCATCTTGACCGAACCCTAAATCAAATAAAAGAAGCCGGAATGAAAGCAGGGGTTGCAATAAACCCCGGCACATCTGTAAAAGGGTTGCGGGATGTGTTGCAGCTGTGTGATTTGGTTTTGGTGATGTCCGTTAATCCGGGTTTTGGCGGACAAAAATTCATACCTAATTCACTTAAAAAAGTTCAGGAACTTGTTAAGATGCGAAAGGAAAGTCAAACCCAATTTTTAATTGAAGTGGATGGGGGTGTGGATGATTCAAGTGCGCCTCAATTGTTGGAAGCAGGCGCAGATTGTCTTGTCGCCGGAAACTATGTTTTTTCAGCTTCGCATCCCGCAGATAGAATTAGTTATTTGAAGTTCATTTAGACCTAATTTTTACCCTTTTCAAGGATTGTTTCCCACGTATATTTGCACTTCATGCGGCATTTTTGCCTTCTCTTATTTTTTATTTTCAGTATTTTACTTTTCAGCCAAGTTGATGCCCAAAACGCTGTCATTCGGGGAAGGCTAAAAGAAGATACCAATCAACCGATTGCACGAGTAAAAGTAACCGTAGCAGGGAACCTTTCTGTTCAAACCTTGAGTGATACCATGGGTTATTTCTCCCTTGAATTGCCTGCGGGAACGCATATTTTAACCTTTTCGCACGTCAACTTCGATACCGCAAAGCGCGTCATAGAATTGAGAAAAGCGGCAACTGAATTGATGTACATCGTCATGAAACAAAAAGATGTGGCGATAGAAGAGCAGGTGATTCGGGATGAAAGAGACCTAACCGGGTTGCCAGGTTATGAAAACCCTATGTTTCAAATTATGCCGATTGATTTGAAAAAGGTAACAGAAATTCCGAGTCCCAAGGCTGATTTAGAAAGCAAAATTGTTACCCTACCCGGTGTTGCTGCTAATAATGAATTTAGCTCGCAGTATAGGGTAAGAGGTGGAAATTTTGATGAAAACCTCATTTATGTGAATGATATAGAGATTTATCGTCCTTTTCTCATTCGCTCAGGCCAACAAGAAGGCCTCGGTTTTATCAATCCCAACTTAGCTTCTGAGGTCGCATTTAGCACAGGTGGCTTTAACCCAAGATATGCCGATAAATTAAGTTCGGTATTGGATGTTACCTATAAAACCCCTGAATCCTTTCACGGCACGGCAGAATTGGGAATTTTAACACAGAATTTTCACCTTGAAGGCCGAAGCAAAAAAGGCCCAGAGGAGAAACCAAAATCGACTTTCACCTACCTTGTCGGCGCGCGGCGATTTTCAACCACTTATCTTTTAGGAACTTTAGATACGCAAGGGGAATACAAGCCCTCATTTTATGACGTTCAAACCTACCTTACCTGGGTTCCCAAGGTAAAAGATACCCCTACTTTTAAAGTCAAAGAAAGAAAAGGAGGCAGTTTAGACACGGTTTACATTCCTCAAAACAAATGGAAAATTAGCTTTTTGGGCAATTTGGCTAAGAATCATTATTATTTTGAACCTTCCAATCGAGAGACTCAATTCGGAACCGTTCAAAAAGTGCTGCGTTTACGGGTGGCCTTTGTGGGTGCAGAACTCACCGATTATCTAACCGGTTTGGGAGCCTTTATGGCTGAGTACCGCCCGAATGTAAGGCTACGCAATAAGTTAATTATCACCGGATTCAGCACAAAAGAATCAGAAGAGTTTGATGTGGAGGGTGGTTACTGGTTGAGCGATGTAAACAGCAATTACGGCAATGAGGGCTTTAATGAGGTAGTTTTTGACAGGGGAATCGGCTCCTTTTATCGAAGGGCCCGCAATTACCTGTATGGCAGGGTTTTAGCATTAGAGGATAGAGCAGAATGGTTTCCCTCAAAAAGCCTTCGCCACAAATTGAATTTTGGATTTAGGGTTCAATCTCAATTCATTGAAGATGAAATTAACGAATGGAATGGGACAGATTCTGCCGGTTATTTCAGTTTAAAAGAGGTGATAAAAACCCGCAATACCTTTA
This sequence comes from Bacteroidota bacterium, assembly GCA_043718485.1. GTDB lineage: Bacteria > Bacteroidota > Bacteroidia > J057 > JADKCL01 > JAYSVQ01. The sequence goes on along the minus strand of JAYSVQ010000411.1, from coordinate 8,672 downwards.
GCAGCGTGTTGGCCAAAGTGTATATTGAAGACAATTGGAAGTTGGATGCAAAAGGAATTCTAAGGTTAGTCGGCGGTTCACGTGCCGTTTACAATTCCCTTAACAATCAATTATTTATAAGTCCCAGGCTTAATATTGTATTTAATCCCTCTGCCAAGGTTTCCAACCCTGCAACTTTAAGTCCTGAAGAACTGCAACGCTATGAAAGGCGAAAATATCAATTGAGATTGGCGGTCGGCCTTTACCATCAACCTCCCTTTTATCGGGAAATGCGGGTGAGAGATGGAACCGTTTTTACCGATACAAAAGCCCAATCCTCTTTCCATGTCATTGCTGGGGTTGATTACCAATTCAAGGTTTGGCGCAGACCCTTTAAGATTTACGGAGAGGCCTATTACAAATACCTGAACAACCTGATACCCTACGAAATTGACAACGTAAGAATTCGGTATTATCCTCAAAATATAGGGGTAGGCTATGCTTATGGCTTAGATGTTCGCCTCAATGGCGAGTTCATAAAAGACGTTGACAGTTGGATGAGCCTGAGTTTGTTAAAAACAATGGAAAATGTAAGTGGCGATACCCTAGGCTTTGTTCCTCGGCCAACCGACCAGCGATTTTCATTTGCCATGTTTTTTCAGGATGAATTGCCCATGAACCCGACCTACAAAGTGCATTTAAATATTGTGTATGGCAGCGGATTGAGAATTGGTCCGCCCGGGGTGTTGGAAAATCGTACCGTATTTAAGGCACCGGCCTATCAGCGGGTTGATTTAGGTTTTTCTAAGATGTTTCTTTTTAAAACCCAAATTGAAAGAGGCGACAAAATCGGAATGGAAAGCCTTTGGATATCCCTCGAGATATTTAATCTTTTCCAACGCGCAAATACAGTCAGCTATACCTGGATAAAAGACATTTTCAACGACCAATTCGGGGTCCCGAATTACCTTTCCTCGCGGCTATTGAACTTGCGGCTGATTGCAAGGTTTTAGGCATAAACCGAAAAAGGGAAGGGTTTTCAAACTCTGTCTGCGCTTAATTATTTGTAAGCCGAATTGAAGAATCACCAAAGGACCTGGGAACGGATCGTAATTGATATCGGTCATGAAATCTGTTGAAAGCTGGGTTTTGTGAGATTAAATGGATAACCGGAAAATAAATTTGGCAGTATTTGGGCATATTGCGTTAATTGCTATGAAGGATAGATATGGCAAATTTTTCACAATTCGTTTTTGAATTATTAAAATACAAAAGCAAAAATCGGATTGCTAAAAAAGTTGAGGATGACCCTTTGCGAAAGGTTAATGTATAAAACACAACCTCTTTTAATTGGTTTATCAGGTTCTTACCTTCAAGCAAAGACAGTCATTAGTAAGAACAAAAAACTTTGACGGCTAAAGATATTAACGATGCAAAAATTCTACATTTACAAAGACGACCTTCAACAAGGCCCTTTTTCGACAGACGAATTAAAAGACATGAAAATTACTCGAGACACTATGGTTTGGTTCGAGGGTGCGGAAAATTGGAAAAAAGCTATTGAAGTTGAATCCTTAAAAGAAATTTTAAAAAGTTTTCCTCCACCTATTCTGACAAATCCGACTCAATTTCCGCCCCAATACGTTGATTTGAAACCAAACAATAATGACAAATCAACAATAGACACAAAGCCCAAAAAAAAGAAAACGACATTAATAATAGTTGTTGTAGCACTTATATTAGTTGGTGGACTTGGGACATTTATATTTACAAATCAATTGGCCAAACAAGCTGAAATTCAGCGACAATTGGATGAACATAGAGAGGCGGAACAGGCCGAAATTCAGCGACAATTAGATGAACAAAGGCAAGAGGAGCTTAAAATTTTAAAATATAATTATGACCAAGCTGTAACAAATTTACGAGCATCACAAATTAATCTTAACGAAATACAACAATTTAAATTTTTGAGAACTGCTTCTGAAAAACAGCAACAAGTTCAAAACCAACTTGAAACAATCAGGTCTTTGGAAAACGAAGTTGAAAGACTTGAAAAAGAAATTGACAAATATTAAGATGAAGAAATGCTAGTCGCAAACAAATTAGGATTAAACGGTTAGCGAAGCAATGAGGTTGAAAACCGAGGTAAATGACTGGAAAATGGTATTATGAATTAGAAAACAAATTTCCGGACATAAAATGTCACGTATTTGCGGTAATGCCCAATCATATTCATTTCATCATCCAAAACGTATGCGACGGTCGTAGGGGCAGACCTGCGTGTCTGCCCTGTTGAAATTGTTGATCCCAATGAATTTGGGGAACCCAATGAAGGTGGCGAACACGCAGCCTCGCCCCTAAATCGGCAAATTATGGCAACGCAATTATTGGGAGCACATTATTCGAGACGAACGATCGATTAAAGCCATTTCGAATTATATAAAAAACAACCCCACCAAATGGGGAGGGAATAAATTTTACCAAGAATGAATTTCTCAGAAGGTAAAATCCTGACCAACGGCGAATTTGCCCTATATCAAAACCCCGATACCTTAGCCTCCAATAAGCAGTAAAATTTCCTCCAATTGGGCCAAGCATCCCACCACTTCTTTAGCCTAAAAAGTGAGGTTGTTTTATTGTAGTCTCTCGCAATCAATGGTTTGATCGCAAAATCTCCAATAATAGGATAGGATTTGAGAAAATGATTTGCGGTGATTAGCTTTGTTATTCTCCGCATTTTTGCGGTGAATAATTCATACATTTACCGCAAGAGTTCAATCAGACAGTGGCAAAATACATTTACGAATACAAAAACTGGACAAATTTCACTTGGCAGGAAACTACCATCAACGCCATTTTTGGGGAAGTCCGAAATTTACAAGGAAAGATAATCGGGCAGATGAACACATTAGGCTTTGCAACAAAAGAAGAAGCGGCACTTACCACGCTTACGCTTGATGTTATCAAAACATCTGAAATAGAAGGAGAGAAACTTGACTATGCGCAAGTTCGTTCCTCCCTAGCAAGGCGATTAGGAATTAACGTAGCCGGATTGGTTCCTGCCAACAGAAATGTGGAAGGTATTGTTGAAATGATGCTGGATGCGACACAAAATTATCTGAAAGCACTCACTGAAGAACGTTTATTTGGATGGCATTCTGCACTGTTCCCAACCGGATATAGTGGAATGCGCAAAATTGAAGTTGGTTCTTATCGCTCAGGTGAAATGCAAATCGTTTCAGGAGCAATGGGCAAAGAAAAAGTCCATTATAAGGCCGTTCCTGCTCAAAGGGTTAAAAATGAAATGGACAAATTTCTAAATTGGTTCAATGAGGATTCAAATATTGATCCTGTAATGAAAGCTGCCATAGCACATTTTTGGTTTATCATCATTCATCCCTTTGATGATGGAAACGGAAGAATAGCAAGGGCAATTTCAGATTTAATGCTTGCTCGTGCAGATGGAAGCTCTGAGCGTTATTACAGCATGTCAAGCCAAATACTCGTCGAGCGCAAACAGTATTATGAGATCCTACAAAAGATTCAACACAGCAATGGTGATATTATAGATTGGTTAGATTGGTTCTTGCATTGCCTCAAGAAAGCCTTACTCTCAACAGAGAATACCATTCAAAAGATATTTCGTAAAACTGAGTTTTGGAAAATTCACGAAAACATAGAGCTAAACGAAAGACAACGATTCATGTTAAATAAATTGTTTGACGGAATTGAAGGCAAATTAAAATCTAGCAAATGGGCAAAAATCGCTAAATGTTCTCCTGACACTGCATTGCGTGACATAAAAGATTTGATTGAAAGGGGTATTTTACGCCAGGAACAGCAAGGTGGGCGAAGCACAAATTATGAATTGGCAGATTTTTTATTCCCTCAATAAAACCATCACCTATCCCTTCCTAAAACCACCTATTTCTTTAATTAGGTAAAAAGGCGATTGCGCTCGCCTTTGCATAAAAATTACCTTTAGCCCGAGGGTTATTGAAATGTGTAAATGGGTGTTTTTGCCAATGCTTTGGCTTGGAATTTCGTATTCCACCGCGCAAAGCGCGGTTTTTACCTGGACGGGAACGAGCGACAGTTTATGGTCAAATCCGACAAATTGGTCTCCCGTCGGAGTGCCGGGAAATTCGGACGATGCCATTATTTCATCAGGAACTTATTCCCCCAATTTACAGGGAATTACCTCGGTTGGTGGAATTACCCTGTCTAACTTAACATTGAATTTGGCTGGAGGAACAATAACCATTTTAGGGGATGCTACCTTTTCCTCAGGAAATGTCATTAATGGTATTTTAAATCCGACTTCAACTTCAAACCTGATTTTCGCCGGCACCACTTTCGATTGTTTAATTTCGGGTGATTGTATTCAGTTGCAATTAAATGGCTCTGTTTTTAATCAGCCGGTTACCTTGAACCGTATAGGAACCGGGCCAGATGTAGGAACAGGTCTAAATATTTTCAATTCGACACTAAATCTAACCAACGCTGGAACCGGAAGCCTGGTTTTGGGCAGCCTGAGCGAAGATGTTTTTCAGGGAAATGTTGAAATAACCGCTGCTGGGGGGAGCATAGTTTTTGGCTCTGCAGGATTAGGTACCCAATTCAATGGAGATATTATTATTAATTCAACTTTAAGCCTTGCCAATGAAGAGGCGATACAATTTGGAAGCAATGAACGCATTTACCTTGACATAGGAAAAACCCTGACCATTGGCAGCACAGGCTGGTCTGGAGGCATTTTAAGGCTTAAGGGTTTTGAACTCGGGGGGCCATCAGATGTATTTCCCTTAAATCTGACGGTAAACTCAGCGATTGAGTTTTCAAATCACACGCTAATTCCCGGAGCGATGAATGTGGTTGCAGGTGAAATTTATTTCAATGGCATAGATTTAAGGCCTTCAACAGGTTCTTCCAGTTTTGAGCAAATTGCCCATTCAACGGTTCGATCTCTGGGTGGAAATCACTTTGGGGGCGCTAATCTTTCTTTCATTCAATCCGGAAACGGTGAAATGGTGTTGGGGGCCGCAGTTGCTGATACATTTCATAATGGATGCCAATTCATTTTTGAAAACAGGGGAGATGGAGATATTAGAATTGCCCAGAACAGTACAGGAAATCTAATTCAGGGTGATTTCACCCTAAATAATGACTTCGGAAGCGCGACCGCAAACCGGAAAATTTGTATTGCAGATTCAGGAAGTATTGAAATTTCCAGCCAATTAACTGTCTTTAATTCGGCCTCGGCAGGCGTGTTTTTTGGAACGGGTGGAGGCCAAACCCAGGTTTCCTTTTCCGGTGGATTTTTTCATTCCTCTTCACTTTTTTCGAATGGAGTATTTGATTGTAACCATGTAAGTTTTGGGGCTATGAGCAACCTAAATGCAACTTTTTTGGGCACAGCCACTGTGAATTTGGGGCCGGGAAGTAATTTTCTGGCATCGGTTGATATTGAGTCGCCTTCGATATTGCTGAATGGGGCTCGTTTTATATCCTCCTGTTCCCTTAAAAAAACCGGAAGCAACCATGACTATTCAAATGGAGGGAACTATTGGTCGGGTAATCTCATTCTTTTTGAAAATGCCGGCGCTGGAAACATGGTTTTGGGATACCAAAGTGCAGACTCAATCTCAAATTCATCGAGTTTAACCTATATGCTCACCTCAGGTACAGGTGACATTTACTTTGCCTCTCGCAGTTCAGGCAATTTCATAAGCAGCCAAGTTATGGCCTCTCTCAATGCAGGAGGCTCAGGAACCCAAAGGAGCATTTACTTTGGCAGTAGGGGAACCCTTACTTTTGATTCGCCCGCCATTCTTCAGGTAAGTAATCCATCGTCTGATGGGGGCATTTTTTTAGGCAGCCAAGGTAGCTTTCCTATACCGGGTGGATTTTGGCCTGCCATTACTTTCAGACCAGGTTCAACCATTAGAACCACTTATGGTTTTAACTACGGCACATTCAGCATTCAAAACACAACTTTTATTGCGGGCAGTCCGCAAGACTTTAGTTTAGACGATTCTACCCATTTTGTAATCGGACCCTTTGTGGTAGCCAACGATTCTTTCAAAGTTACCGCACCCAATATTTATCTTAATGGCGTGGTTTTTAATGGATTGAAAATAGAAATCACCAAAACCGGACCACGCGAAAATATTTGTAATGGGGGAAATGTGTTTAATGGAACCTGCATAATCACCAACCAAAGTTCAGGGGATTGGCTTTTGTCAGGGGCCATAAATGGGGACGTATATTACGGTGTAACTACCTTTAATTGTATAAGTACAGGTCAATTAGATTTCTGTTATAGAAGATATACAGCACTATTAAACCACCTTTACTTAAATTATACTTCTAATTTTTATCTTGGAACCCAAGGGGGCACACTTACCTTTTCAGGGGCTGGTAATCAAATAATGGATTGTCTTGGGCCGGGTAGGCCAACCTTAGCAAGAATGGAATTGAATAACCTGGGTGCTGGATTAACCTTAATGGATAGTTTAAGAATCTCATCCTCAGCTACATTCAATACTGGGAACGTTCATTCCTCTATGGTTTCTCCACTACATTTTTTGGATGATGCCACAGCCAACAGCGCAAACGACCTTTCTTTTGTTGCTGGTCCTGTGCTAAAAGAGGGAAACGATGCTTTTCTTTTTCCAATTGGCAAGGCAAATCGTTTTGTGCCCCTTCAAATTTCACCACCCGGAAATTTTTTGGATCGATTTTGTGCTGAATACCTTGATTATGACCCACATGGCTTGTATTCCCGAGACCTTAGAACTGGTGGATTAACTGGAATTTCAGCCTGTGATTATTTCAATCTTGAGCGCCAAAACGGTAGTTCTGCGGTTATGGTAAGCCTGGGCTGGAATTTTTCGCCTTGCTTGATTGCAAATGTTTCAGACCTGGTCGTTGCACATTGGACGGGCTCGACATGGGAAAATGAAGGTGTAAGTTCTACAACGGGCAATACCAATATTGGAATGGTGAGTTCTGCAGCTGTTATTTCTACCTTTAGCCCTTTTGCGCTAGGTTCGATTAACGCCACAAGTTCGCTACCGATTCATATTCAAAACTTTGAGGCAAAAACAGAGGTTAAGGGCGTGGTTCTGAATTGGACTTGTGAAACCCAATTAGAGGGATATCATTTTAGTTTAGAAAAATCTGTAGATGGTATTGATTTCCAATACCTTACAAAGGCATTGTTAAATGACAAAACCAAACAAATGAGTCAGTACCAATCCGTTGATTCCTCGCCAACTTTTACTTTTACTGTTTACAAATTGACGCTAATAGATCCCAACGGGCAAAATATCGAAACCGCATTTGCCGAAATCTATGTGCAAATTTCTGAAGGAGAAATAGGCTTGCCCTTTCCCAATCCCCTTCAAAAGGGAGGAACTCAAAGAATCCCCTTTTTAATTGAGAACGATGAAGAATGGGTTAGCATTCAACTTTCAGATGAAAAAGGTAGAATTCTGCATCAAAAACGCATGTTTATGAGAAGGGGAAAGCAGGAAATGGAATATGATTTCTCAGCCCTTAGTTCTGGTTTGTATTTCTGGACCCTTACAATTGGCCAAAGAGCAGAATCCTTTAAAGTAGTTTTGGAATAGTCTTTGCTCTTATTCAATCGGGGATAAGTTGTTGATTCTCTGATTCATTCCCCCGCTAATTTTCAGGTCAATCCATCTCCAGTATTTTAAGTATGCAAAAGTTAATTTTTGTGGTGTTTTTCCTCTTTTTCACCAGCGAGACCATTCGAGCCCAAAATGTCGAATCCATGATGGTCGAGGCAAAAAAAATGGTAGAAGTTCAAAAGGAGGATGAAGCCCTCATGATATTAATGAAGGTGGTTGAAAAAGTACCGAACCACTATGAAGCCTTATGGAATGCTGCGTTTTTAATGTGTAGGGTTGGAAATCGCCAAACTGAACCCGGCGTAAAGGCCAATTATTTTAGAAATGCCAAGGAATATTCCCAAAGGGCCATTCAAGCGAATCCAACCGACGCAGAAGGCTATTTTGTAATGGCATTGGCAATGGGAAGAATTGCTCTAATTGCGGGTTCTAAAGAGAAAGTAGCGGCCTCGGCAGATATTAAAACCAATGCCACAAAGGCAGTTGAGTTGAACCCAAACCATGCCGGTGCTTGGCATATCTTGAGTTTATGGAACCTAAATGTGGCCAACCTTAATTTCGTGGAAAGGGGTTTTGCCAACTTACTTTTTGGGGGTTTACCTGAAGGGGCGAGTAATGAAAATGCACTATCTTGTATTAAAAAGGCCATTGCCTTAAAACCCCAATATCTGCTTTACCATTATGACTTGGCACGAATACACCAAACTATGGGGAGTGGCACCTTGGCCAAAACTGCCTGTGATGATTGCCTTAAATTCCCTAATGTGAGCCCGGATGATCCGGGAATAAAAGAGAAATGTAAAGTGCTTAAAGCGGAACTTTAAGTACTTGTTTTTATTAATTAAGCTTACTTGACTTAAATAATTACTTTAGGTACTAAGGCTGGGATTCTGTAACCAGATTTTCCCCATTATAAATGCGGAATTCAACCCTGCGGTTATTCTGACGACCTTGAACAGTAGAGTTAGTGTCGAGTGGTCTCAACTCTGAAAAACCTGTTTTTACGATTTTGTCTCCAAATCCTTTACTGGCAAG
>JAYSVQ010000042.1:0-2721 GCA_043718485.1 Bacteroidota bacterium | reverse complement strand
AGAACTTAGAGATGTAATTGTTCAGGTTTTGATTTTTTTGACGATTGATATTTCATATTCATAAGCAAGGTTCAGGACCCGTTTACATCATTTCAAATTGTAAATTCATTTTTATCTAGTATTTTTAATTTTATTTCACATGACACTTTATGTAGGCAACATTGCTTTTTCCATGAGCGAAAAAGACATTGAAGAATTGTTTGCCGGGTATGGACCGGTTGTATCAGTCAAAATCATTAAGGACAGGGAAACCGGACGATCCAAAGGTTTTGGGTTTGTAGAAATGCAAAACTCAGAAGAAGGCACATCTGCAATGGAATCTCTAAACGGGATGGAGTTCAACGGAAGACCCCTGAAGGTGAACGAAGCTCGTGAGCGTGAAGAAGGCGGCGGCGGCGGCGGCGGCGGATCTCGCGGCGGCGGCGGCGGCGGCGGATTTAACCGTGGCGGACCAAGAGGCGGTGGATCTCGCGGCGGCGGCGGCGGTGGAGACCGTGGTTTCCGTCCAAGAGGCGACCGTAATGACTACGGTGGACGTAGTAGTGGCGGTAGCAGCGACCGTGGTGGATATGGAGGCGGCCAAAATCAAGATTGGTAATCCAATATTGTAAGAATAAAAGGCCTTGAGGGAAACCTTAAGGCCTTTTTTGTTGCCTAAAATTTTGTGGAAGTCCTTTCAGGAGAATTAATATTGAATAAATTAGAATGTTTTTTCCGAATCCCTTACATGTTTCTCCGGTATTGTCCACCTACTTCGTATAAAGCTTTGGTCATTTGTCCGAGAGAACAAACCTTTGCACTTTCCATCAGGGAATCGAAAATATTTTCATTATGGATTGCTGCAATTTGTAGTTGTTTCAAAACCTCTTTTGCCTCGTCAGCAAAAACGGTGTGAAGATTTTTTATGTAAGCAATTTGGGATTCCTTTTCCTGATTTGTACTCCGAATTACTTCTTTCGGAATAATAGTTGGCGAGCCCTCGCTGCTTAAAAAAGTATTTACCCCTATCAAAGGAAGTTCTCCCGTGTGTTTCAAGGTTTCATAATACAATGACTCTTCTTGAATTTTCCCACGTTGATACATGGTTTCCATAGCACCTAAAACCCCACCTCTTTCGCTGATTCTTTTGAATTCCGTTAGTACGGCTTGCTCAACTAAATCGGTGAGTTCGTGAATGATGAAACTACCTTGTAAAGGATTTTCATTCATTGCCAAGCCCAATTCCCGGTTGATAACCAATTGAATGGCCATCGCTCTGCGTACCGATTCTTCGGTAGGGGTCGTAATGGCTTCATCATAGGCATTGGTATGAAGAGAATTGCAATTATCATAAATAGCATACAAGGCCTGCAAGGTGGTTCTGATATCATTAAATGCAATTTCTTGCGCATGAAGGGAGCGACCTGAAGTTTGAATGTGGTATTTCATCAATTGACTTCGTTCATTTCCCCCATATTTATATTTTATTGCTTTTGCCCAAATTAAACGTGCGACCCTTCCAATTACAGCGTATTCGGGGTCCATTCCATTTGAATAGAAAAATGACAGGTTGGGCGCAAAATCATCGATGTGCATTCCCCGGGAAAGATAATATTCTACGAAAGTGAATCCGTTTGAAAGGGTAAAAGCAAGTTGAGTAATCGGATTGGCACCGGCTTCTGCAATATGATACCCGGAAATGGATACCGAATAAAAATTGCGCACCTTCTTTTCAATAAAATACGATTGAATGTCGCCCATCATGCGCAGCGCAAATTCAGTAGAAAAAATGCAGGTGTTTTGAGCCTGGTCTTCTTTTAAAATATCTGCTTGCACCGTACCTCTTGTGAGTGAAAGCGCTGTTGCTTTTATTTTATTGTAAACCTCCAAAGGCAACACTTGGTCGCCCGTTACACCTAATAATAATAAGCCAAGGCCATTATTGCCTTCAGGTAATTCTTCACGGTAGGTTGGAATGGAAAGACCCTTTGCAGCATAAATCGCTTCAATTTTTTTCTTTACCTCCGCTTCCAGTTTATTTTCATGAATGTATTTTTCGCATTGTTGGTCAATGGCCGCATTCAAATAAAAGGAGAGAATCATGGGCGCGGGCCCATTAATCGTCATAGAAACAGATGTGCTGGGCTCACAAAGATCAAAACCAGAATACAAGCGCTTTGCATCGTCAAGACAAGCGATACTCACGCCTGAGTTTCCAATTTTTCCAAAGATATCAGGTCGATGGTCGGGGTCTTCGCCATATAAGGTTACGGAATCAAAGGCAGTAGAAAGACGCGCTGCAGGCATACCCAAAGAAACATAGTGAAAACGCTTATTTGTTCTTTCGGGGCCACCCTCACCTGCAAACATTCGGGTTGGGTCTTCTCCCGTTCGTTTAAAAGGAAATACGCCAGCAGCAAAGGGAAACTCACCCGGAAAATTTTCTTTCAAAGACCAGCGCACAATTTCTCCCCAATCCTGGTAATCGGGAATTGCGATTTTAGGAATGAGGGTTCCCGAAAGAGATTTGTTGAAATTGGGTAATTTAATTTCTTTGTTTCTTACCAAATAGGAGAAATCAGGCTTTCGGTAATTCGCCTTTTTGTTTTCCCAATCCTGTATTATGGATAGGCAAACCGGATCCACCGTTTGTTTTGTTTTTTCAAAAAGCGAATGCAAGGCTTTCTTTTCAGGGCCATCAGATAAGGCCTCCATAGTTCCGTTTAATTGATAAAGAAGTGT
>JAYSVQ010000410.1:0-4036 GCA_043718485.1 Bacteroidota bacterium | reverse complement strand
ACCGAAAATCCACATGCAAAAGACCGCAAGCTTATTTTTGCGGAAACGTCGCCAGGTAAAAGCCCAAAATCCTTCTGATGGCCTTTCGGTTTTTATTTCTGTTTTTGGATAGATAATTTCTTTCACCGTTTTGCAAAGCTAATGCGGGGATCCAGGTAATGATAAATCAAGTCGCTGACCAAAATTCCGATTTGGGTAAGCGCCCCCAGCAAGGTAAAAAAGGCGATCAGAAGGGGATAATCTAATGTTTGCTGAGCGGTGAACATCATATTTCCCATTCCGGGAACGGTAAATATGGTTTCAATAATAATGGAGCCTCCGATGAGGCCGGGCAAAATACTGCCGAATAAAGTTACAACAGGAATGAGTGAATTGCGAAAGGCATGGCGCATGATAACCAATCTTTCATTTAAGCCTTTGGCCCGCGCTGTGCGAATATAATCTTGATTCACTACCTCTAGCATACCTACACGCATCTGCCGGCTTAAAAACGCGAAGCTGCCATAGGTGTAACAAAAAATAGGTAGAATAAGGTGGTAGCCCCAATCACTCATTTTTTTAAATAGACTCCAATCCTGAGAGAAAGCCGATGATTGAATACCGTTGGATGGAAATATATTGAAATAATCTGCATCACAAAAGAAATGGATGAGCAAAGTAGCTACCCAAAAAGAGGGCAGGGAATACAATACAAATAAAAGCGTGCTCAGCAGCCTGTCTTTACTTGTGTTTCTATTTATGGCCGAATAGATTCCCAAGGGAATCGAAATCAAATATGAAATAAAAAGGCTGATGACATTGATAAGGACCGTCCAAGGAAGCGCATCCCAAAATTTGGCGAGTACCGGTCGATTGTCTTGCATGGAATTGCCAAGGTCGAGCGTAAACAATCGAATCAGCCAATTATGGTATTGGTTATCTAGTCCAAAAAAGTGAATTTTAGGAATATATATTTTCCATGCAAGCCTTTGCTGTTGGAGGCGATCCATGGTTTCTGACAGTTCAAGAATAGGAACTTCCCATTCCGGATTGCATTCTTTTAAGGCAGGGATAAGTGCAAAAATTTTTTCTACGATTCCGGGAATGAGGTATGCCTTTTCAGTTGCATCTAATTCATGATAATATTGAAAAGCCAATCCTGCCGGGCCGGTGAAGTCTTTTATCTGATTGATTTCATGCGCAAAGTTCAGTTTTGCCAGATAAAACTCCTGGATCAAAGGCCAATTTCCGTATTCGTAAATTAAAGATTTAAGAATGCGGCGGTCAAATTTTCGGGGGATTTTGTATAGGGTGTCCGGTTCTGCCATTGAGGTAACCGAAAAATAAAATACCGGTTTGTCAAGCCCTAGTTGCCTGCGCACCCTCAGGTATTCTCTTTCCGTTGCGCGCTGGTTAAAACTCAGGCCCTGACCTTCTTTTCCGGTTAGCATTTCTTCAACCGGGTCACCCGTAGCGGAAATGCTAATTAAAAAAGCAACCAGCGTTATCGCCAGTAAAGTGGGAATAAAAATGAGCAGCCTGCGAAAGAGGTATTGCCTCATTCGTTACTTGAATTTTACATGTTCTTTGGGCGTCCAAAATTCTTCAGCACGGAAACCGGGCCGCAACGAAGTAACTTCAACATTTTGAAAGCGCTTGTGAACCATCATGCGCTCAAGCGAGGAATAAATAAATACCACCGGTTGGTCTTCATAAATTAATTTTTGCACTTCTTTCATCATGCCTATGCGCTTGGTTTCATCACGTTCAGATCTAAGTGCATCTATGATTTTATCACATTCCGGATTGGAATAACCCCCGTAATTTGAACCATTTTTCCAGGAAGCGGTATGCCACATTTGGCGAAAATCGGGGGAATGCGGACTTCCTCCAGAGAAACCCAAATACGCGTCGAAATCATGAGAGCCATATTTCTCAATCAACACATTGAAGTCAAAGGAATTTATATTTACCTTGACTCCTGCCTTTAATGCAGATTCCTGCAAAATCAGAATGATGTTACGACTTAAATCACCTTTATTTGAAACGGCAACCTCAAAATCAAGCCTTACCTTTTTACCATTCAACATCTTAAATCGGATGCCGTCATTATCTTTTTCCGTCCAGCCATTTTCTTCTAACAATTTCACTGCTCCTTCCACATCATGTGCAATAGGTTTTAAATCGGCGTTCAGAAATTTCTTTTGCTCAGGAATTACAGGTGTGGCCATTCTTTCTGCTGTTCCGTGGCTCAATTCCTTAATAATCTTGTCGCAATCCAAAAGGAGGGCAATGGCTTTTCTTACAGACTTATCCTGAAAAATTGTCGTCCTTTTTGGACCCGGTTTCATATTCAATCCCAAAAAAGAAAAAAGGTAGGCATTGGGCGTATAGAAATTAAAATGTTTCAACACATCAGGGTTATTTTTCAGCTCTATGAAATCTTCGGCAGGGATGCGTACCATCACATCGGCTTCCTGATTTTTCATCGCCGTCATTTGAGTTTTGGGATCCTGAACAATTTTGAAATGCAATTGCTTTGGCCAGGCTTGTAGTTTTCCATTTAATTTATCTCCCCACCAATTTTCTTTTCTCACGAGTTTAATATTTTGACCTGTCGTCCATTCTTCTAATTTATAGGCACCGGAACCCATGATAAAGTCTTTTTCCCTTTGCCTTTTTTCGCTCATGTAATCATCAGCAAAGGCTTTTATATCTGCATTCGTTTCCAGTTTTGCGCCTTGACTCACCAATTCTTTAACTGAAAATTTAGCCATGAGATTATTGGCATCGTAAAAATGCATGGGTAAAATATTCATGTCGCCCAAACTAAAATCAGCATCATAAAAAGCTTCACTAATTACAAAAGTTACCTTTTTGGGGTCTTCCGTATAAGTGATAACATCTTCTATAAAAGAATAAAAACTGCGGGAAGGCCCTGATTTCACTAAAGGGTTATACATTACCTTAGCTGAAAATTCCACATCTTTTCCCGTGATGGGTTTGCCGGGTGCCCACTCTGCTTCGGGCCGAATCGTATAGGTGTATTGCAAAAAGTCTGGCGAAACTTCAGGTAATCCGGTGGCTAAAATGGGAATGATTTCATATGTCTTTTTGTCCAGCGAAAACAGGGGTTGAAAGATTTGTCCCACAACCATTGAGGCCGGCCCGGTTCGGTAAACATAGGGTAAAAGGTTGTCGGGTTCACCCGGAATCATGGTGATTACCCAATCTCCTTGGCTCGGTTCTGTTTGTGAGGTAGCGTAAAGATTTTCTTTGTCTAATGGTTTTGGTTCTGAATTGCAAGCAGAAAAAACAGCCAAAATCAAAAGGGGAGAAAAGAAGGAAAGCAACTTTTTCATAGTCTGGGGTTATTATATATGTAAAGCAAAAATCCTGAACGAGAAAAAACTTTCAGAAACCTCTATTCCGGTTGATAGGAGCGGGGCACAAATTGTGGAAGGTCGTAACAGGGGCGCTGAAAATACCAATTGTCTGTGTCTATGCGTTTGTTGTAAACTACTTTTTGCATGTTGCCAAAAAGTAAAGTATAAGGCTGATCTTCGTGAATAATCGCTTGCACGCGCTGGTGAAGCTTGTATCGTTTAGCAGGGTCATATTCTGCTTGAATTTCCTCCATCAACTTATCTGATTCGGGATTGAAATAGCCAACCCAATTATACCCTTCATTTGAGGCCTGTGAGGAATGAAAAATCTGGAAAAAATCTTGCTCATTCGAATCAAAAACCCAAGCCATTAGCCAGGCGTCTAACTCATGTCGCTTCAATTTTTCGAGCATCACGTTCCAATCCAAGGCAATAGGCTCCATTTCAATGCCCACTTTTTTGAATTTCTCTTTTAGAATGAGGGTTACATTTTTTCGCACCTCATTTCCGTTTCGGTAATACATTTTAAAGCTGAAAGGAATTTTATTTCCATTCACCATTTTATCTAACACCCCATCATTATCACTGTCTTCCCAACCGGCTTCATACAATAGGGCTTTGGCTTTTTCTTCATTATAAGGAATAGCTTCCAAATCTTTGTTAAACTCCGG
>JAYSVQ010000409.1:0-4097 GCA_043718485.1 Bacteroidota bacterium | reverse complement strand
GAATGCGGTTGCAACTATTAGTAAAAAAGTCTTGCGATACTACCGGGAAACAAGGGTTTCCAATAGGCCCGATGGGGCTATCTCCTAAACCTGGTGGTTGAGACATAGTGGGTTTAGGCGCTTGAACTTGAATCCAGCCTATGTTTGGGTCCCAAGTTTGGGATGCAGGGTTGAACTGATTTTGTTGCATTACATAGGTTGCTTTGCTAATTCTACCTGCCATTTGCGTGAATAGAAAATGCGGATGTTGACCATGTGCACCCGGGGCAATTGCGGAATTATGGCTGAAGATTAAATCGAAAACGTCATCTGATTCATGGAGGTAAAACTCACTATTCGTGTTTCCTGAAATTGAAAAGGCTCCCATGAATTGGGTTTGCGGGCCCCCCGGTTTCAAAACGGTAAAAATTGCCTGATAACTCCCTTGCGGAAGGCCGGAAATATACACTTCCTTGGCTGGGACGTTATTCACCGGAACGCTTTGCAGACTCATGGTAAATGCGACATTACCTTGAATGCTAAAAAAGACACTGGCTCCATTTTGGCAAAAGACATTCGCAAAAAGGAGAAGGATGAGAGAAAGAAAGGCGATTTTTTTCATAAAAAAAGAATGAAAATCAATTACAAATCGAATGCCAAATTAGAAAAAACAAAATAAATGAAGAATTCTGAAGGATTAAAATCCGCCTTCGCCACCTTGAGAATCATCGCCCTTCGGTCTTTTCTGCGTCTCAGGAGAGTTTGCTTTTCCGAAGCGTAGGGTAAGCCCCGCATAGACAATGCGGGATTCCCTTTTCCAACGCACGGCACCAATAAAACTGTTTGCATCTGCGACAAAATTAAATTCTTTGGTATTGAAAAGGTCAGAAACGCGGAGGGTTGCACTCAATTTATCCTTTAAGAAATCTTTTTTCACGCCGATATCCAACCAGCTTCCCGGGCTGCCCCTTCCTTGTGGCGCAACAAAAGGAAACATGTACATGTACATTACCTGAAGCGAAGTATTTTTGCAGAATTTGAAATTACTCATGATTCTAAGGTTTCCGGCAAAACCGTTATTTCCTTGACCAGCTTCTAAATTTGACGCATCTACGACGCGGTAATAATAATTATAACTGCCGTTCATATTCCACCATTTTGTGATTTCGGCATTCAAGACGATTTCACCTCCTACTTCTTGGGCGGTACTTAAATTTTCAAAGGTTACGCGGCTCACATTAGCAGAGTCTATGCGCCTGTATCGGAACATATTTCCTTCTATATATCGGTAGAAAAAGGAAGGCATAATCATCACTTTTTTGATGAAGGTTTTATAGGAGGCTTCAACAGAATGAATAAACTCAGGAACCAAATATGGGTTTCCGTACATGAGATTGTAAGGGTCTCTCCATTCCGGAAAAGGATTTAAATTTTCAGCACTTGGGCGATTAATTCTTCTTGAATATCCAAGCCCCCATTCTTGTGCATTTTTCATTTTATACTTTAAATGTGCACTGGGGAAGAAGTTAAAATATTGATTATTATAAACAGAATCCATCGTTTTTTGATTCACCTGATAATAAGTTTGTTCCGCCCGCAAACCCAAAGAATACCCGAAAGATTTGCGTGCGCCACTCCAAACCGCATAGGCGCTTAAAATATTGTCTGTGTAGATGAAATGGTTTGAAATTCCAGTATCGTCTGTCCAGAGTAAAGTCGAATCATTCAAATTCTTTGACCGAAAATCATTGTCCATGGTTCTTAAAATCGCCTTGGCACCGACTTCCATTTTTTGGTTTTTTCCAAAAGGGTAGGTGTAATTAATTTGAGGGGTAATAAATAAATTCTGGCGATCGGTGGTCGTAATTTGTTGGTAATTAGGCAATGAAAATCCTGTCAAGTAATCTTGCGAAGCTTCTAAACCCTCAAGCGCGTTTGAACCTGAAACGGTCAGGTCTGCCATTAAATTTTGTCCTTCCTTATTGAAATTTCGGCGAAAAGTGATTGCTCCCTCATAATTTGGTCCTTGAGTTTCTGTATCGTTCCTGCGTTTTTGGGTTCCCGTTAAAACTTCTGCATTATTTTTAAATTCGTAATCAATATTTGAATACCCCCAACCTGCTTTAGGGTTGTATAAACCATAAAAAGAGAGCGTAGAATTTTTATCTAAATAGAAATCTATGCCCCCGTTTGCCGTACCGCTGAGATTGAAATTGACTCCATCTGCTTCTTGTTCAAGGGTCGAAATACTATCAAGGGTGCTCGTCCACTGCAGGGAACTGTTGCTGAACATGCGGTTATATAAACCATTTGCATTTAGGTAGGCATTAAATTTTTTAGCGCGATAATTGAGTCCAAGACTTGCCGTATTTTTATTGCCTGTGCCAATTGTGTAGGCTATATTTCCATTTAGGCCTAAAGCAGATTGTTTTTTTGTAATAATGTTAATTATTCCGGCTATGCCGTCCGGGTCAAATTTTGCCGAAGGGTTAGTGATGACTTCAATTTTTTCAATCATGTTGGCGGGCATTTGGTCAAGTCCACCTCTTCCGCTTAAGGTTGAGGGTTTGCCATCAATTAAAATGTTGACATTTGTACTTCCTCTCAACTGTACATTGCGATCCATGTCAAGCGTGACAGAAGGCACGTTTTGTAAAATGTCGGCGACTGTACCCCCGACAGACGCTAAATCCTTTCCGACATTATATACTTTTTTGTCGATTCCGGTTTCCAGCATTTGACGCTCGGCAGTGATTTCAACTTCATTTAAGCTAACCACAACCGCCATTTCAATTTTCTCATAAAAAATGGGGGAATAGTTTTCTGTAATTTTTATATCGTTAATAATGATTGGGTCAAAACCGATGTAGGTGCATTGTAAACGATAGGTTCCCATTCCCAATAAATCAATTTTAAAAAATCCTTTGGCGTCTGATAGGGTGCCTGAGGCCGGTAGTGAATCTTCCCCTTTAAAAAGGGTAATGACTGCATATTCTAATTCTAACCCGGTGCTGCCTTCAACCACATAGCCACTTATTTTTCCTTGGGGTTTGGTAAGTGGGTAATTTTGAGAAAGCACAATCTGAGTGGAAGTCAGAAAACAAAAAAGGAAACTGAGATAAATTAGTTTTTGCACTTTAGCGTTGAAATTGGGCTGTAAAATTACCCATTAACGGTATATAGTCTGCTTTGGTTTGGGCACAATCCCGATAGGTGTCCAAATTCTTCGTTTATTTGCTGAAATATCACTTTTTAGGGGGAAAAGGCCGAGAATGCTGGAAAAAATAAAATATTTCTTTTACTACTTACTTTCAGGATTATTCATTTTAGTGATGAGTCTCCCTCGTGTTGAAGCTGATATAACAGCCGGCCTTGATGCATCCTATGTCTGGGCTTTGAATGAATTGTTTGCTAACCAAATTCACTTTTTTTCTCAAGTTGCTTTTCCAATTGGGCCCTTAGGTTTCCTCAAGCATCCGCTACCCATTGGGTGGAATCTTGAAATAGCTTCTATTTTTTTGCTCGTCTCTCGGTTGGTTTTCTTCATGCTTTTTTTGCGCCTCGGTGACATTAATTTTCCCGACCGCCGATTTTTGAACGTGCTTTTGGCCCTCATGGCGGGCCTAGTTTTAAGTCCTGATTTATGCCTGTTTGGGATTATTCTCGTGTTGTATCTTATCCATAGAGAAAGGCCTTCCCTATTGTTGTTGGTGCTTGCCGCTTTTGTTTCCGCGGGGGCTGTTTATGTAAAGTATTCTACTGGGGTTTTATGTGGTTCTGTTTTTCTGGTTTTTCTGATAAACGACGTCATTAAAAAAAGAAATGTAGCAACGCTGATTGTCAACCTTGGTTTGTATTTTATTTTTTTTCTGGGAATAGGATTATTTCTTTTTCGAGGCTTTGGCGGGCTTTGGCATTTTGGCATTTGGGGCATTCGCTTAGTAAGTGGATATTCCACCGGTTCGGCAATGGAACAGGAATTTCCTTTATACATTGTACTGGCTGGTTTTGCCTTGATGATTCCCATGTTTTTTGTGCGAAGAGATGAGCGAAAGTCTCACCTCTTGTTGCTCGTTTCGCTCTCCTTCTTTGTCATGTTTAAACATGGCATGGTTAGA
>JAYSVQ010000408.1:0-4100 GCA_043718485.1 Bacteroidota bacterium | reverse complement strand
TCAGAGATAACATAATAAGTGCCGCCTTTATCCTCGCGCAATGCCTCTCTCAAGGAAATGTTCAACACCTTTGCAACCCCTTTTAGGCTTAAGCCTTCAGCGAAATCGCCTTCAAATGGCCCTTGCAATACAAACTGCACAATACTTTTTGGTTCTGTGCCTTTGTAAACTACCTTCTCCACTTTGCCTGTGGCATAATTTACCTTTGGGTCTTTCCAATTTTCCTGACGACCTACAGTCGGCAAAGAGCCCAAATACTTCTCTAAAAGTGCCTTTACATCGGCCTCTTTAAAATCCCCAACAAGGGCAAAGGTAAAATCGCCAGCATCGAGAAAGCGGTCGAGATAAAATGTGTAAGCACGCGAATGTTCAATCTTTGAAATCATCGCTGTATTCACCGCTTGGTATCGTGGGTGGTTATTGGTCACCCAGGTCTCGAAAGTATCTTGAAATGCCACTTCTGGGCTATTGCCCATCGTTTCAAATTGGCCTTTCATTTTACTGATGAAGGATTCGTAAGCATCTTTGTCTGAACGCGGTGCCGTAAAATACAAATACACCAACTGTAATAAAGTCTCAAGATCAGTTGATTCACATTGGCCATTAAAGCCCTCACTGAACATTTGGATGTATGGACTCACATACACCGATTTTCCGGCCAGTTTTTTCTCTAAGGTCGTGTTGTCGAATTTGCCTACACCCGATTCATTCACAATCGATGAGGCAAACTTTGCCGAAACAAACTCCTTATCGCTTGCCTTTGAATAGCCTCCCGGGCTGATGCCCGAAAATTGAATGCTGCCTTGTGAGAATTGCGTCTCCTTTAATAATACCTTTACTCCATTCGATAATTTAAACTCTACCATACTTACATCGGCATGCTCGGTTCTGGAACTTACTTTTCCTGCTTTCGGCTCGGTGGGAATGAGGGGTGAATCGTCTGTTTTATCTTCATACGGGGCGATTTCTTTGCTTTGAACGCTTTGAATAATTTCAAGTATCTCGGCTTCAGTTGGTACTATTACATCGGCCTTGTCAGGTGCAGTCATAATAGCAACAATGTTGTTTTTGGTAATGAGTGAGGTTGCTGTCTTATTCACTTCCTCAAGCGAAATACCATTGACAAGGGCCTGGTGCATGTTTTGCTCCCAATCAAAGCCGGGTGCCGGTGTCGCCTCTAAAAAGTGATACACATATTCCATCGCAAAGTTGGACGAGGGCGTAGTTTCTCTGCCTTTCCAGGCTGTTTCCATTTCCTTTAGCATGTTGGTTTTTGCACGTTCCAACTCAGTTGCCAAAAAGCCGTGCCTGCGCGCACGCTCATTCTCTTGTACCAAAATCTCTGTTGCCCTTTTTAGGTTCTTGGGTTGCGTCGCAGCCAAGGCTCCATAAAACTTCTTGGTGCGAACAAAATTACCCGTAAAGGTTACTGAAAACATAAAGGGAGGATCTGCTTTTTGTTGAAACTCTGCCAGCCTCGCATTCAACATTGAATTCATCATTTCTTCAACCAAACCCTCGCGGTAATCGCCAACGGTTTTCATTGTTTTCTGCTCATGGTTATGTAATATCTGAACCATACTCATGGGCGTTTCCTTGTCTTTGGTTACAATCGCACGAATATCATTTTGGTCTTTTACAGGGTAATCTATATGCACCGCAGAACTTGCTGATTTAGGCAGTGCGCCAAAATCTTTTTTAATTCTGTTTTCAATTTCATCTACATCTTTAAAATCGCCAACCACAATCACGGCCATTAACTCTGGCCTGTACCAGGCGCGGTAAAACTCTTTTACCGTTTCATGTTTAAAGTTGTCTAACACCTCTTTTTTACCAATCGGCAAGCGGTCTGCATAGCGAGAGTCTTTAAACAATACCGGGAAATACTTTTGCCGCATGCGCTCATCTGCACCCTGGCCCAAACGCCACTCCTCAATCACAACCCCTCTTTCCTTATCGATTTCTTCGCCATCAAAAGCCAGGGCAGAGGCCCAGTCTTTCAGAATCATAAATCCCTTATTCATAAACTCTTCCTTGTCGGTTGGTATTTGAATCATATACACCGTTTCATCAAAACTTGTGTATGCATTCAAATGCGCGCCAAACTTGGTGCCTATAGATTCTAAATAATCAACCAATTCACTTTTCTTAAAATTGGCCGTGCCGTTAAAAGCCATGTGTTCGCAGAAATGCGCCAGGCCCTGTTGGGCATCGGACTCCTGCATAGAGCCTGCATTTACCGCCAATCTTAACTCCAAGCGGTTTTCAGGCTTTTGGTTTTTGCGAATGTAGTAATGCATTCCATTCTCCAACACCCCGTGTCTAAGGGTCGGGTCTAAGGGAATGGCGTCTGTTAATACCGGTGCCTGACCGAGTAATAAAGTAAAAGGAAATAGCAGGAGGAACAGCAAGGCTGCACGACTTTGAAGCAATTTTTTCATGAGGTTGGGGCTAATCAAAAATCAAAAGATGAATAAAAACGATTTTCTTCTTACGCCAAAGATAAGAAAAGGATTCTTGTACCAAATCTTCTTAATTTGGCCCAGAATTGCCCTTTATTTCACCAAAACCGG
Source organism: Bacteroidota bacterium (assembly GCA_043718485.1). Classification (GTDB taxonomy): domain Bacteria; phylum Bacteroidota; class Bacteroidia; order J057; family JADKCL01; genus JAYSVQ01. The sequence goes on along the minus strand of JAYSVQ010000408.1, from coordinate 1,527 downwards.
CAGCTTAAATTGAATACCCTCGGACATTTATTTCGCTTCACCTCTTTCGGTGAATCACACGGCCCCGCCATCGGGGGCGTGATTGACGGCTGTCCTGCCGGATTGACGCTTGACTTTCAAGCCATTCAACATGAGTTAGACCGCAGAAAACCCGGACAAAGTGCAATCACCACCCAGCGTAAAGAAGAAGATACATTCACCCTCTTGTCAGGCATAATGGGCAACAAAACCCTCGGTTCGCCGATTGCGTTTATGATTCCTAACCGTGACCAGAGAGAAAGCGATTATGACCATTTAGAGGATGCATTTCGCCCATCGCATGCAGATTATACCTACTATAAAAAGTATGGCCTGCGTGAACACAAGGGCGGCGGGCGCAGCTCTGCACGCGTAACCGCAGGATGGGTATTTGCAGGGGCAGTCGCCCGACAGTTGCTTGCACAGCAATGCGCAATGGAGTTTGAAGCATGGGTAAGCCGGGTAGGCGCACTTGCGCTGCCACATGATTTTATTCCACCTGCAAATTGGGAAGCGCAGGGTGACGAAGCCGTGAAAATGCTGCGTTGTCCAGATCCTTTGCTTGCGGGTCAAATGAAACAGGCGATTGAAACCGCCCAATCTGCAGGCGACAGCTTGGGTGGTTGTATTTCAGGTCGCATAAAAAAGGTGCCTGCCGGCCTTGGCGAGCCGCTTTTCGCCAAGACACATGCCATGCTTGGGCATGCTTTCTTTTCTATTAATGCGGTAAAAGGAGTGGAGTTCGGCGCTGGTTTTGGCGCAAGCCAAATGCGTGGAACTCAACACAACGATTTGTTTATCTCGGTCGATGGTAACATACATACGCAAACCAACCGCAGTGGCGGTATTCAAGGTGGAATCACCAATGGTGAAGAAGTTACTTTCACGATTGCCTTTAAACCGCCCTCAACAATAAGCGTAAATCAAACGAGCGTAAACCAAAAAGGCGAGCCAACCACCATCGCAGGAAAGGGAAGACATGACCCATGTGTGTTGCCGCGCGCCGTGCCCATTGTCGAGGCGATGGCCGCATTGGTTATGGCCGATTTGTTTTTAATCGCGCGTGCTTCTATAAATGGATAATGGACAATGGATAATTGACAATTGATAATTGATAATGGTCAATGGATAATGGTTAGTGGACAATGGCCAATTGTTAGTGGATAAGGGTTAATGGATATAGGTTTCGGTAAATTGTAACGATTTCGGTATAACGGTAGATACAAGGCATGCCTTGTATCCACCAAATTAACCGTTAACAATTGATAATTGATAATTGACAATTAATCATTATCAATTAATCATTATCAATTATCAATTAACCATTATCAATTAACCATTATCTCCAACCTCCCTTCATCGTGTGCATCTGCGTTGGTTACATTCAAATGGCTGCCGCTTGCACCCAGCGCTTGGTAGCTTTTAGTTACGGTTTCGCCGGGGGCGAGAATAAATGCGCTTGGCGGACAAACCTCAGCAGCGATGCTGCTAATGTGAATGCGAAGCGGA
>JAYSVQ010000407.1:0-4107 GCA_043718485.1 Bacteroidota bacterium | reverse complement strand
ATGGTTAGGTGCTTATCTCTAGTGCCGTCAGGTACAAGAGATGGGTAAAAATTAATTGGAGAGGAATAGGCCTTGCCTCTTATTTAGCTATTTCCTTTACGGTGCCTTTTTTTCTTTTTATCCGGACTGGTTGAGCTCGAATTTCCGTCACCACTTCCGTAGATTTTCTTTTCTCCGGTACCGCCACTACCTCCGTAACTTTTTCTTTCACTACCACCGCCACTTCCGTAGGATTTTCTTTCACCACCGCCGCCACTTCCGTAGGATTTTCTTTCACCGCCACCGCCACTTCCGTAGCTTTTTCTTTCGCCTCCGCCACCACTTCCGTAGCTTTTTCTTTCACCGCCACCGCCACCGTAGCTTTTTCCTTGTTGTTTGTCCTTGCCCGAAGTGTCAACCCTGATTCTTCTTCCCTGAAATTTCTGTCCGGCCTCAAAATGTTTTAAGATAATGGGCACTGCAGAGGGTTCAGTTTCAAAAAAGGAATAAACCCCTTTCACTTCTATTCGTCCGATGAGGCTGCGTTCCACGCCGGTTTCATCGCAGATATATTTTAATAATTCAGAGCGGTCAAAACCATCCATTTTCCCGAGATTAATAAACATCTCGTTTCCTGTAACATAGCGATCGTTACCATCGTGTGAGGGCGCAGCATCTGCATTTAGGTCAGGTGCTTTTCTATAATACTCAAGAAATTGGTTGAATTCTATGGAAGCGAAGCGACGAATCACCTCTTCTTTTTCCATGTCCTTAAATACATCCACCATTCGCGGCATGAAAACTTCCATTTCCTCTTCTTTTACTTCAACATCAATTGCTTTTTGTAAAAGACCAAATAGTTTTAATTCGCAAATATCTTTTCCGGTTGGAACCAGCTCCCGCAAAAATTTGCGGTTAAGTGCTTTTTCAAGTTGACGAACCCTTCCGTTTTCTTTTGGGGTAACCAATGAAATGGAAACACCGTGTTTACCGGCACGTGCCGTTCTACCGCTTCTGTGGGTGTAATTTTCTAAATCTTCAGGCAGGTTGTAATGAACAACGTGGGTAATATCACTCACATCAATTCCACGCGCAGCCACATCGGTCGCTACCAATACTCTCAATTGATGATCGCGGAAACGACCCATCACTTTATCTCTTTGGGTTTGATTCAAATCACCGTGCAAGGCATCGGCATTGTAACCATCTCTTGTTAATTTTTCTGCAATTTCCTGAGTTTCAATTTTTGTCCGACAAAAAACTATTCCAAATAATTCCGGACTAAAATCTACGATACGTTTCAATGCAGAATATCGATGCTTTGAAGGAATGAGGTAATATACGTGCCGAATGTTTTCAGCCCCTTCTTTGGTTTTGCCAATGGTAACCTCGTTTGGGTCGTTCATATAACGCCCTGCGATGCGACGCACCTCAGAAGACATCGTAGCCGAAAACAACCAAGTCATTTTTTCGGGTGAAGTAGAAGCTAAAATTTCATCAATCGCTTCCTTAAAACCGATGTTGAGCATTTCGTCTGCTTCATCTAAAACCAACACCGATATTTTTTCCAGATCGATTGCGCCCCTGCCGATTAAGTCAATTAATCTTCCCGGTGTAGCAACAACGATTTGGGAGCCTTTTTTTATTTTCCGGATTTGATCGCCAATGCTTGCCCCACCGTAAACGGGCACAACACTTACATTGCTCATGTATTTGGCAAAGTGTTCAATTTCTTTTGTGATTTGAACGCATAGCTCTCTCGTAGGCGCAAGCACCAAAGCCTGAACCCAACGATCATCGAAGTCGAGAACTTGTAAAAGGGGCAAGCCATAGGCAGCTGTTTTTCCCGTGCCGGTACTGGCACGCGCGAGTAAATCAGATTGGCTACCAAGCAACAATGGTATGGCCCGCTCCTGAACCGGAGTGGGCTCGTTGTATCCCATTTCTGTAATTGCCTGGAGAATTTCAGGGCGTAGCCCGAGGTCTGTGAAAGTAATCATGTTTAAATATTAACGGCTTTGTCCCTGAATATGAGGGCCAAAAAGCAGGGCGCAAAGATAGGACTTTATTATTTGTGGCCTTTCTCAAATTCGATGGGAGGGCCCAAAGTCTTGAATTTGAGCCTATTTCCTGCAAAATAAACCCGATTTTACTTTGAATGTGGGTCCTTACCAGTTAAATGTTCTGTCTTTTTTATTCAAATTGGGCCATTTTTAAGTAAAAATAGGTGCACTATTCCATGTATTGAATCAAATTTCAACGCTCGCATATGTTGATTTTCACCTCTGTTGTCAGTTGAATTTTTTGAAAGCCTTAGCATTTTGTTGGGTAGTTTTACAGGATTATGACAGGGGAGCAAGACAAAAAGTTGGATTCAGAGCCAATTACATTTCGGGATTTTAATTTTGATTATGGCCTCCAAGACGGTTTGGATGCGATGGGTTTTCGTGAGCCTACCCCTATTCAAAAGCAGGCGATTCCCTTGATTTTAGAAGGTAGGGACATCATTGCATGCGCACAAACCGGCACGGGTAAAACTGCCGCATACGTGTTACCTGTACTCAACAGAATCATGACCGGGCCACCGTCAAAATTAAATACTTTGATTCTTGCGCCGACACGTGAATTGGCCCAGCAAATAGACCAGCAAATTGAGGGCTTGTCTTATTTTATTTCGGTTGGGTCTTTACCGATTTATGGCGGAGGTGATGGAATTGCATGGGAGCAACAAAAACGTGCATTGCAAACCGGCGCAGATGTAATCGTGGCCACACCCGGTCGCTTGATTGCTTTAATTCAAATGGGCGATATCAGTTTTGCAGGCTTGAAACATTTGATTTTGGATGAGGCAGACCGCATGTTGGACATGGGTTTTTATGACGACATCATGCGTATCATAAAAGAATTGCCAGAGGATAGGCAGACCTTGCTTTTCTCAGCTACCATGCCCCCTAAAATTAAAACCCTGGCAAAAACTATTTTGAAAAATCCTGCAGAAGTTACCATTGCCATTGCAAAACCAGCTGCCGGAATCAGACAATTATATTACAAAGTGTATGAAGACCAGAAAAATATTCTGGTTAGAAATATATTGAATAGTAGGGAATTTGAATCGGTTATCATTTTTGTCAACCGAAAAGAAGGGGTAAAAAAACTAGGCGATTTGCTGAAGCGTTGGGGCTTTTCTGCAGAAGCATTTCACTCTGATTTGGAGCAGAAAATGCGTGAAAACCTATTGCTTGAATTTACGAATCGTGAAGTTAAAATTTTAGTAGGGACAGATATTTTATCACGGGGAATTGATGTGGAGGGAATTGATCTGGTTATTAATTATGATTCCCCTTCAAATCCTGATGATTATGTTCACCGCATTGGAAGAACGGCGAGAGCAGAAGCAACAGGCACTGCAATTACGCTGGTGAGCCCGGCAGATTGGAAGAAATTTTTGGCGATTCAAGACCTGATTAAAAAAGATGTAGAGCAAGTTCCGCTTCCTGAGGAAATTAGGTCTGCCGAAAGAAGGGAACAAGGAGGTGGAGACAGAAACACACGCCGGCCGGGCGGAAATACTGGAAATAGGAGCTCAAGAGGCCCATCCGGCCCCCGCAGAGAGGGTGGAGGAGACCGGAACCGAGGCCGCTAAAGACTCACCTTAATAGATTCGATTTTGCCTTTTGCGGTGATTATTTCATCTAATCGTCGTATAAAAGCGGTGATAAAGGCCAAATTTTTCATGGAATCATGAACAGGTAAACGTTGGGCTTAATCGGGTTCGCCATGGTTTAGGTCGCCTTTCCGCCTACCTTGATTTCATAGGCTTTGAAATAAAAAATGAAACCAAGCTCAGTGCATTCAGCCTCGAGGTGATTAAAACGAGCGAGATCGAGGGCGAAATATTAAACCCGGATTTAGTTCGCAGTTCGGTGGCAAAAAAATTGGGGCTGAAATATGCTGGATTAATCAATACGGATAAAAATGTAGAGGGTATTGTAGATATGATAATGGATGCAACGCGACATTCTGAAAGGGAAATGACTGAGCAACGTTTATTCGAATGGAACTCATCCTTGTTTCCTGATGGTAGCAACAGTTTGTCTAAAATTGCAATTGGAAAATGGCGTGATGATG
>JAYSVQ010000406.1:0-4124 GCA_043718485.1 Bacteroidota bacterium | reverse complement strand
CTTTTAGAGATATAGTCTGCCCAAATATTTTTATTCGCATTTTCGTAATGAACACTTCCGATAGAAACCGCTTTTCCATTTTCTACAACAAGTAGATGCTGATTGAGCAAATCAGGCTCGGCTTTCATATCTGAATCTAAAAAAAGCACATATTTGCCTTTCAGGCGATGAAGGGGTAAATTTCGGGTTGCCGCCCTGCCCCTATTCTTTTGACTGGGATGAATGAGTACCTCAAGCGGGTAAGGCGCTGTATAGCCGGAAAGCCATTCAACGGTCCCATCTTGTGAGCCATCTACCCCTACCCATACCTCAAAATCCCTGATAATCAAGCCTTCCAGGGAAAGCAGGCAAGATTTTAATTCCTTAAGATTGTTGAAACTGGGAATGATTATAGAGAAAAGCATGACCGAGTAAAAGTGCTGAAATTAGCGCATCTCTTCCGTCCAAAATCCTTTTTTTTTCTCTTTTCAAAGGCTTTATCTTTGACTTTTCGGGAGCAATCCCATTTCATTCAAAAACTTGATTTTCAACACTATGCCTCAATTCATTATAGACGGCAAGACATTCGAATACAAAGAAGGCGACAAACTGCTCCAGTTTTGCCTCGATAATGGAGTTGAAATTCCCTATTTCTGCTACCACCCCTCGATGAGTGTGCCGACCAATTGCAGAATGTGTTTGGTTGAGGTTGGGTTTCCGGTTTTGAATCGTGAAAGCGGTTTGCCGGAAATGGATGAAAAAGGGGAAGCAAAAATTAATTGGGGCCGCAAACCTGCCACTTCTTGCAATCAGGGAATGTCGCCGGGCATGGTGGTAAAAACCCATCGCACATCAGAAGTGGTGAAAACTGCACAGGCTGGTGTTTTGGAATATATGTTGGTCAACCATCCATTGGATTGCCCTATATGTGATCAGGCAGGCGAATGTCCGCTTCAAATATGGACTTACAAATACGGCCCCGAAGGCTCTCGATTTGAAGGCGTAAAAGTGCATAAGCCCAAGCGAATTGAGTTAGGGCCGAATGTGATTCTAGATGCAGAACGTTGCATTAATTGCACCCGATGCACACGATTTACCGAAGAAATTTCCGGCTCAAATCAACTCACCATACATAATCGCGGAGACAAAAATTATCCGGTAACGCCCCCGGGCGAAACTTTTAATGATGCCTATTCGATGAATGTAATTGACCTTTGTCCGGTTGGCGCGCTTACCAGTCGCGACTTTCGATTTAAGGCACGGGTCTGGGAAATGTCATACACCCCTAACATTTGCACAGGATGCAGCAAGGGTTGTAACACCGACGTATGGGTAAGAGACAACGCCGTAATGCGTCAAACGCCACGAGAAAATTTGAATGTAAATCAGTATTGGATGTGCGACGAAGGTAGATTGGATATTGAAAAATTTAGTCAAAACCGTATTAGTGGCGCTTTTGCAAAAGGATTACCGCTTTCTTTGGAAGATGGAGTGACTAAAGGAGGAAAATTGCTGAAAGACGCACACGGAAAAATATTATTTATCGGTTCGGCATTTGCTTCAGCTGAAAGTAATTTTGCTTTGAAACGCCTTGCCGCAAAAGCGGGTTCCAAAGAAGTATTTTACGTAAAGCATATTGAAGCGGGTTGGGGTGATACCCAATTGAGAAAAGATGACCGAACGCCCAATAGTGCCAGTTGCGAATTATTAGGTTTTTCTGCTATTACTATTGAGGACCTTCAGCATAAAATCAGCACTTCTGAATATAAATTAGTGTATTTGATGGAGGATGATATCGTTCTCGAAGCGATTGCAAGCCTAAATGATTCCACACCCATAATCGCACAGGCCTACAACCAGAAAAAGGGATGGGACAAAATCAGTTTGGTTTTACCGGCAGCCAATCACCTTGAATCAGAAGGAACATTTATTAATGCAGAGGGTATCGCCCAAGTCAGCCGCATGGTGAAAGAGATTGCACGCATGACGCCGGAAATGTGGATGCGCTTGCCGAAAAGCAGGCTGGATAAAGCTGCGGTTGCCGTAGATACATGGAGAACGGTTGAAAATATTTATGATGTTTTACCGGGTTGGCAATTGATTGAATGGGTGAGTAAAGAAGCTGGCTTGCAAATCGATTTCCACGGAAATATTGATTATGTACTCAACGGACTGAAAACCGAATTTGAAGTTTTCAGAAATGTGAAATTTGACCGAAAAGTCCCGGTTGAGGCATTTAAAATGTCTCAGTTTGATTTCGCAGTAAAATAATTCGGTTTTTCTTCGACGCTTTCTTCGTTTTTTGTACATTTAAAATCATGAGGTTAATTGTTGTATATGTGCTTCTTGTCGTTTTGCTTTTAGAAGCCTGTTGTTATAGGGCCATTTGCGATTGCAAGGCTCCTTATCTTGAGTTATCGTACAAAACGGCCTCCGGCAGTTGTTGGCCAGATTCATTGGGTATGCTTAAAATGCGCATCTTAAGTGCGGCAACCGGAGATACAATAGGGGAGGATAGTATTGATTCCAATCTTCACTGCCCAATTGAGCTTCCTTTAGAAGTACCTCATTCTTTTTACTACGTGATTTTTTCTGACAGCTTGGGGCTATCCGACACGATTAGGGTTAATTATGTTTTCGTACCCGAGGACAAAGAAAATAGGTGTTGTACCTGCCCAGGTACTCAAAATATTTCCGTAACCCTGAACGGACAAGCCATATCTATTGAGAATTACACAAGGGTTCTACCTTAATTTTTTGACTTTTATTAATTTTAGTAAAATTTAACATTGCCCCTTTCATTCAATTACATGCGAATAAATGTCCTACATGCACTTATTATCGTTTTACTTTTGGAAGGCTGTTGTGTTGGCGTAATGTGCAAATGTTGGCCTGTCTATTTTACCATTGCATACAAAACTGCCGCAGGCGGCTGTTGGTCTGATTCAACAAACGACCTTAAAATTCTAACCATTAGTAAATCAACCGGGGACACAGTGGAAATAAATAACGCCAATGTAAACCCAAATTGCGAGCTATGGATTTATTTGCAGAGTCCCGAAAATCTTTATCACATTATTCATTCTGATAGTCTTGGACTATCAGACACCCTTTGGGTAAATTCCATTACAAGCAAAGAGGGGCAAAAATCGGGTTGTTGCAAATGTCCTGTTTTGAGTTCCATTTCCGCTACTTTAAACGGTCAAACCATTTCTGCAGACCATTACACACGGATTCTGCCCTAAACCTTTCGCTAAGTTATTTGTCTTAAGTAGGTTACCTTTGTACTACACAATTTTAATTTAATTTTATCTACCATGCCTTTTAGCTTACCTGCCCTACCCTACGCACTTGATGCGCTTGAGCCACATATCGATGCACGCACTATGGAGATTCACCATACAAAGCATCATCAGGCTTACATCAATAACTTAAATAATGCCATTGCAGGTGGACCCCTCGAAGGCAAAAGCATTGAAGAAATATTGAAAGATATTTCTGCACATAGCGCTGCCATCCGCAATAATGGAGGTGGCTATTATAACCACAATCTTTTTTGGGAGGGAATGAGCCCAAAAGGAGGAGGAATTCCGACCGGAAAAATTGGAGAGGCCATCAATAGCAACTTTGGAAGCTTTGATGTTTTTAAAGAGGAATTTGCCAAAGCTGCGGCTACGCGTTTCGGCTCAGGTTGGGCTTGGTTGGTAAAAACACCTGATGGAAAATTGGTGGTGAGTTCTACACCTAATCAGGATTGCCCGATTATGGATGTTGCAGAGGTAAAAGGAACACCTATTTTAGGCCTTGATGTTTGGGAGCATGCCTATTATTTGCACTACCAAAACCGCAGACCTGATTATGTTACAGCCTGGTGGAATGTGGTGAATTGGGATAAAGCGAATTCACTTCTATAAAATTTATTCTTTTCAGATTTAAAAAGAATGGCCTTTGGAATCAAAGGCCGTTCTTTTTATCAAATTCATTGTTCAATCGTTATGCCTTAGCCAACGATTAAAAATTGGCAGCGCTGCATAAAGGGTCAATCCTAATGCATCGCCTTTGTAACGAGTGTCAATTGGTGCAATCAATACATTATTAACCACTAAATACCCACTTCCCTCCAACTGATAACCAAACCCGGTTTG